>NZ_JBMDJM010000040.1:0-338 GCF_057809195.1 Acidovorax sp. FG42
TCGGCGTGGACGTGGCGCCCCGCCTGAAGACCCTCAAGGTGACCGAACCCGCCAAGCGCGGCGCTGGCATCAAGGTGGCGGACGTGGCCGCCCTGGTTGAAAAACTCAAGAACGAAGCGAAAGTCATTTGACCCCCCTGAGTCGCTTCGCGCCTTCCCCCGCTGGGGGACGACACCCTCGGTGCGGGGCGGCCCTTCCTCGGTGTCCCGCGCATCGGCCTCGGTTGATCGACGACCATGGTTGATGCAGGCACCCTCCCAGATTCAAGAGAAAGACGACTGTCATGACAACTCTCGTTATTGCTGAACACGACAACGCGTCCATCAAGGGCGCCACGC
>NZ_JBMDJM010000041.1:0-307 GCF_057809195.1 Acidovorax sp. FG42
CGGGTGCGGTTGGTTTCGAACTTGGTGGCGAACTGCGAAGCATCGGCTTCGTCAGCGTGGGCACCAAAAGCGGCGAAAGCGGCAACAGCAGCAACGGACAGGAAACGGACAGACTTGTTCATGGTGAAACTCCAGAAAATTTGAAAAAGAGGGACTTGGGTACTGAGAGATACGGCGCAACCAGGGCGGCAGATTCAGCCGCCCCGGGTCAATCAGCCGCGCTCACCCGAAGAAATCTGGCCGGTACGCACAGCTTCAGCAGCCTGGGCACGCACGGCAGCGCGGTCAGCCGTGGACTTGTAAGTCA
>NZ_JBMDJM010000005.1:0-237932 GCF_057809195.1 Acidovorax sp. FG42
GAGCGCTTGCATGGCATGCAAGAGGTCATCGGTTCGATCCCGTTTACCTCCACCAAATTTGTCAGTAGTTCGGTTAGTTCCAAGGTTTTGACCCCATCGTCTAGAGGCCTAGGACATCACCCTTTCACGGTGAGTACCGGGGTTCGAATCCCCGTGGGGTCGCCAAGTTGTAGCGCTTGGCTTGTGTTGAGAAATGCAAGCGAAAAGCTGCCTGCCAGGAGTGGTAGTTCAGTTGGTTAGAATACCGGCCTGTCACGCCGGGGGTCGCGGGTTCGAGTCCCGTCCACTCCGCCAGATATCAACCGCTGCAGTCGCAAGGCTGCAGCGGTTTTTTTATGCCTCTTTGGCTACGTCATGTGCTCGCATGGCAGTGCAGGTATCCTGAGACAGGTTCCGCTACTGGGGTTCAACCTGTTACAAGTGGTAGGGCCTGTGCAAGAATCAGCGATAGTCGGCTGCACAGCCATACCGCCCAGGCGGCTCTCAGAGATCCATCCCGCGCCTATGAACCTTTTTCGGCTGCAGATTCACCCACAGCACCTGGCCAGCTTCAAGGCTGTGGCGCCGGTGCTTTACTTGTTGACCGGTGGGGTGATTGCAGCCTGGGCCTATTTCTCGGTGGCCAGTCCGCAGCGGGTGGGGCACTACCTCACGCTGCACCAAGTGCTGGAGACGCTGTCCATTGCTGTGTCTGCCCTGGTATTTGCAGTGGGGTGGAAGGCGCACAGCCTCAATCCGCAGCGCAATGTGCTCATCCTGGCTTGTGGCTTTCTGGGCGTGGCGATCCTCGATTTTTCGCACATGCTGTCATTCGCCGGCATGCCCGACTACATCACGCCCAACTCGGTAGCCAAGGGCATCAATTTCTGGTTGCCCGCGCGATACCTGGGGGCTCTGACGCTTCTGGGTGCGGTGGCGCTGCATTGGCGCGTGCCCGGCGATGCAGCAGCACCTGGCCCTGGCAGATTTTTGGTGCTGGCGCTGGTACTGGCCGTTGTCGCAGTCATCCACGCCGTTGTGTTCTGGTTTCCACATTGGTACCCGCAGACCTACGACGACCAGGGGCTCACACGGTTCAAGATTGCATCCGAGTACGGCGTGGTGGCCTTGTACGCGGCGTCGCTGGGCGTGCTGCTGCACTGGGCGCGGGAGCGTGCTGCCTTTGATGTGGCCCGGCTGTTCGCCGCCGTGTGGGTGATGGCCCTGAGCGAGTTTTTTTTCACGTTCTACGTCGTCGCGACCGATCCCTTCAATCTGTTGGGCCATATGTACAAGGTGGTGGGGTACTACTACCTGTACCGCGCCATTTTTGTGGGCACCATCGAGGCGCCGTACCGGGTGCTCAAGCAGTCCGACAAGGCCATGCGGGCCGTGCTGGACGCCGTGCCTGACCTGATGTTCGAGGTGACCCGCGACGGTCGCTATGTGCAGATCCATACGCGCCAGCCCGAATTGCTGCTGACGCCTGCCAACGAGGTCATGGGGCGGTCGATCCACGACATCCTGCCTCCTGCGGCGGCCGCCGTAGCGCAGGCTGCGATCAATGCTGCAGCAGAGCAGGGCCTGGCCCGCGACTTCCAGTACGCACTGGACCTGCCCGACGGGCAGCACTGGTTTGAGCTGTCCGTGGCGCGCAAGGGAATGGATGATGGAACGGATGATCAGTTCGTGGTGCTGTCCCGCGACATCACGCAGCGGGTTCAGATGCTGGACACCTTGCGCAAGCTGCGCCACGCTGTCGAGCAGGCGCCCAGCTCCATCTTCATTGCAGGCGCTGACGGCAACATCGAATACGTGAACCCAGCGTTCACCGCCACAACAGGCTACAGCCCCGAGGAGGTGATTGGCCGTAACCCGCGTCTGCTGAGCGCCGGGGCCACGCCTGCCAGCGTGTATGCCGACCTGTGGGCGCATCTGACATCTGGCCGTCCGTGGCGTGGCGAATTCGTCAACCGCCGCAAGGGCGGCGGCGAGTACAACGAGTCCGCCATCATCTCGCCACTGCATGACGAACAGGGCCGCATCACCCACTATCTGGCCGTGCAGGAAGACGTGACGGAGCGTCGGCGCGACGAGGAGCGCATCCGCAAACTGATCAACTTCGATGCGCTGACGGGCCTGCCCAACCGCACGATGTTCGCGTCCCGGTTCAGCCAGGCCCTTGCACTGACGCAACGCAGCGGCCATCAGCTTGCGCTGTTGTACCTGGACCTGGATCACTTCAAGAATGTGAACGACTCGCTCGGTCACCAGGTAGGGGACGGCTTGCTGATCGAGATCGCGCAAAGACTGCAGTCGGTGGTGCGCAATGAGGACACGGTGTCCCGGCAGGGTGGGGACGAATTCGTCATCGTGCTGCCGCTCACCGACGCACAGCAGGCAGCCCATGTGGCCGATGAGCTGCAGGCGCAGGTGCGCCGCATCTGCAAGCTGGAGCACCACGAGCTGGTGGTGACTTCTTCCATCGGTATTGCGATGTACCCCGAGGATGGGGGGGACTTCGAGACCCTGGCGCAGCGCGCCGACGCGGCCATGTTCCGTGCCAAGGAGTCCGGGCGTGACACCTACCGGTTCTTTTCGGCGGACATGCAGGCCCGGTCGCTCAGGGTGCTGCAGATCGAGAATGCCCTGCGCAGTGCTTTGGTGCTGGGCCAGCTGACACTGCACTACCAGCCACAAATCCGGCTGAAGGATCGGCGACTGGTGGGGGTGGAGGCCTTGCTGCGCTGGACGCACCCCGAGCTGGGTGCCGTCAGCCCGGCCGAATTCATCCCGGTGGCAGAGAGCAGCGGCCAGATTCTGGGCATCGGCGAATGGGTGCTGCGCACCGCGCTGGCCCAGGCCCGGCAGTGGCGTGATGCAGGCCATACCGAGCTGGTGGTGGCGGTGAACCTGTCGATGGTGCAGTTCCGCCACCCGGGTCTGGTGGACATGGTGGGGCGGGCGCTGGCCGACAGCAACGTGCCACCGCAGATGCTGGAGCTGGAGCTGACCGAAAGCATCGCCATGGATGCACCGGAGCAGGTGATTGCCATCGTGCGGCAGTTGTACGACCTGGGCGTGCAGCTGTCCATCGACGACTTTGGCACCGGGTACTCGTCGTTCAGCTACATCCAGCGCCTCAAGGTGCACAAGCTCAAGATCGACCAGTCGTTTGTGCGCCATCTGGGCGAAGACCCCAGTGCGCCCCACATCGTGCGCGCCATCATTGGCCTTGCGCAAAGCCTGGACCTGGAGACCATTGCCGAAGGTGTGGAAACGGTGGCGCAGCGCGATGTGCTTTTGGGACTGGGCTGCGACACGGGGCAGGGCTACCACTTCAGCCGCCCCGTGCCTGCCGCCGACTTGCAGGGGCTTCTCACCCAGGGCCACGCGGTATTGGGTTGAGACGGCGGGAGGCAGAGGCAAGCCGCCGCCCAAACAAAACCGCCGCGTTTTGGGCGCGGCGGTGGGGGCGTTAGCTAAGGGTTTGACTCGCGGCAGTCCCGTGGCCTGTGCAGGCTCCTGGTGGACTGTTTTGGTGCCGAACCGGCACCATGCGCTAGAGGAATATGCCTGAGATGCTATCGAAAGAGTAGCGTTCAGGTAGGCCTCTTTGACTTCTGCCCCAGCTCAGCGTGGAGCCAGGCGAATGGCACCGTCCAGACGGATCACCTCGCCATTGAGCATGTCGTTTTCGAGGATGTGGCGCACCAGCTTGGCGTAGTCCTGCGGGGTGCCCAGCCGGCTGGGGAAGGGCACGCCAGCGGCCAGCGCGTCCTGCACTTCTTGCGGCATGCCAAACAGCATGGGGGTGCCGAAGATGCCGGGCGCAATGGTCATGTTGCGGATGCCGTTGCGTGCCAGGTCACGGGCAATTGGCAGGGTCATGCCCACCACGCCGCCCTTGGAGGCTGCATAGGCGGCCTGGCCGATCTGGCCGTCATAGGCAGCCACGCTGGCCGTGGAGATCAGCACGCCACGCTCGCCGGTGGACTCGGGCTCGTTCTTGCTCATGGCCTCGGCGGCCAGGCGGATCATGTTGAAGCTGCCGATCAGGTTGACCGTGATGGTCTTGCTGAACAGGGCCAGCGCATGCGCGCCGTTCTTGCCCACGGTCTTCTCGGCGGGGGCGATGCCGGCGCAGTTCACCAGGCCCACCAGCTTGCCCAGCGACACGGCCTTGGCCACCACGGCCTGGCCATCGGCCTCGTTGCTCACATCGCACTTCACGAAGGCGCCGCCGATTTCCTTGGCCACAGCCTCGCCTTTTTCGGCCTGCATGTCGGCAATGACCACGGTGCCGCCCTGGGCGGCCAGCATGCGTGCTGTGCCTTCGCCCAGGCCCGATGCGCCGCCGGTGACGATGAATACCTTGCCTTGGATGTCCATGGTTGTCTCCAGTAAGTGACGTTAACGTAAACGTCAATTATGGCGCATCTCCCTGCCGTGCTGAACGCGAAAAAAAGCCCGGACCAGGCCGGGCTTGTGGTGGGTGAGGGCAGGGCAGGTTACTGGAAGCCCACGCGGTCCAGCATCTGCTGCACCTTGGTGGTGTTTGCACCCACCGCGCTGATCGGGATGGTCTCGCTCTTGAAAGGCTTGCCACCGGTCATGGCCTTGAGTGCCGGGTTGTCCAGCGTCACGCCTTTGGCTGCGGGCCACTCGTTGTTGCCATTCGCAAAGTAGTTCTGTGCCTCGGGGCTGGCCAGGTATTCGAGGAACTTGATGGCGTTGGCCTGATTCTTGGAGTGCTTGGCCACTGCGCCGCCAGCGATGTTCAGGTGCGTGCCCCAGGATTCCTGGTTGGGGAACACCACGCCCACCTTGTTGACCACGGCTACGTCTTCGGGCTTGTTGGACCGCATCATGCGCGCCAGATAGTAGGTGTTGGTCACGGCGATATCGCACTCGCCGGCGGCCACGGCCTTGATCTGGTCAGTGTCGCCGCCCTTGGGCGGGCGGGCCAGGTTGGCCACCATGCCCTTGAGCCAGGCTTCGGCCTTTTGTTCGCCCATGTGTTCCGTCACCGCGCCGAACAGGCTCAGGTTGTAGGGGTGCGAGCCGGAGCGGATGCACAGCTTGCCCTTGTTCTTGGGGTCACCCAGTTCTTCGTAGGTGTCCACATCGGCCTTTTGCATCTTGACCTTGTTGTAGACGATCACGCGCGCACGGGTGGACAGGCCAAACCACGAGATACCGCCGTCCGCAGCCGGCTGGCTGCGCAGGTTGGCGGGGATGGCATCGTTCAGCACCTTGGACTGGATGGGCTGGAACAGGCCGTCCACCTCGCCCTTGTACAGGCGGGCAGCGTCCACCAGCAGGATCACGTCAGCGGGCGAAGCAGCGCCCTCAGCCTTCAGTCGGGCGAGGATGCCGGCATCGTCGGCATCCACACGGTTGATCTTGATGCCCGTGGCCTTGGTGAAACCGGTGTACAGGGCCTCGTCGGTGGAGTAGTGGCGGGCCGAGTAGAGGTTGACCACTTGTTCCTGGGCATGCACGGCACCTGCAGCGGCGGCCAGCGCACAAGCGCCCAACAAGGCTTTCACAGTCTTCGACATGGGTTGCATCTTTCGGGGTTGAAACTGCGGCAATGATAAAGCAAACGCGAATTATTCTTGATCAATGTCCGGGGCAAAGGCCGGATTTAGCGTCTGGGTTTGAGGTGGCGCAAGGGCCCAATGCGCTGGGAACTGGGTCGCCTCCAGGTGATGGGTTCTCCACGCGGGCCGGTTCCAGTGCCCGCTGTTTTGACCACTGCAGCGGGCAGACCAAAAAAAAGCCCGGTCGTAAAACCGGGCTTTAAAAGGATCCTTGAAACGGGTGTTTCGAGAGGATCCAAGGAGACAACTGGGGCGCTGTTGACAAGGTCAGCAGCGCATGGGTTGAATTATCAGGGTATTCCCTGAACGCGGCCTAGAGGTTGCACTCCAGACCGCAGGTAAGGCGATTAACGCTTGCGGGGAGCAGCCGTCTTGGCAGCGTTGGCAGCGGTGTTGGCCACGGCGTTGAAGTTGGCTTCAGCCACGTCAGACGCTTGCTTGACAGCCTTTTGCACCGACTCGAACGCGTTGTTGGCGGCAGACACGGCGCTCTTCATCACGGCCACAGCGGTTTCAGAACCGGCGGGGGCGTTCTTGGCGGCGCTGTCCACCAGATTGGTAAAAGCCTTCTGTGCGTCGGTGGCCTGGGCTTCGAAAGCCTTGCCGAACTCGGCGCCGGTGCCCGAAGCGATGTCATACAGGTGGCGGCTGTAAGCAGCGGTCTTTTCAGCCAGGGGCTGGAACAGGCCGGCTTGCAGGGCCAGCAGTTCTTGTGCGTCCTTCACGGCCAGCACGGCTTGCGTGTGGTTGGCGGCTTCGGACAGCGCAGCGCGCGAAGCGGTCACGTTCAGTTCGACCAGCTTTTCCACGCCTTCGAAAGCCTTGGAGGTCAGGCCAAACAGGGTTTCGATGTTGGCCTTGTGGGATGCCAGGATTTGTTCTGCGGTCAGCGACATGTCATATCTCCTAAAAATGAGGGCCCATGGGGCCGGGGTGGTTCACAGACATCTGCGCTGACCTTGATCTGGTAATCATGTTGCAGTGCAGCATGGGTTGAATTTTAGGGACTTGTGGTGCTATTGCAAGGGGTTTTTGTTGCAGTGCAGCAAATTAGACACGATCACCCAGAAATCCTCGGCTTGCCACAATCGTGTCATGCACGCTTACTACGCCGACCACTTCGTGTTGCCTTTGCCCGAAGGCCACCGCTTCCCCATGGCCAAGTACCGCATGCTGCGCGACCGGATTGCGGAGCATTTGCCGGGCGTTGTGCTGAAAGAGGCACTGCCCGCCTCCGATGAGGCGCTGGCGCGCGTGCACAGCCCGCAGTACATCGACGCTGTGGCCCACGGCACGCTCGCGCCCGCCGCCCAGCGGGAGATCGGCTTTCCCTGGAGCCCGGCCATGGCCGAACGCGCGCGCCGCTCGGTGGGCGCCACCCTGGCCGCCACCCGCGCCGCGTGGCGCGAGGGCGTGGCGGGCAACGTGGCTGGCGGCACGCACCACTCGTATGCCGACAAAGGCAGTGGCTTTTGTGTGTTCAACGATGTGGCGGTGGCTGCCCGTCAGGCACAGGCCGATCACCTGAACGATGGATCGGGCTGGCCGCTGCAGGTGGCGGTGATCGACCTGGATGTGCACCAGGGCAATGGCACGGCCCATATCTTTCAGGGCGACGACAGCGTGTTCACCCTGTCGCTGCATGGCGCACGCAACTTTCCGTTTCGCAAGGAGCCGAGCGACCTGGATGTGGAGCTGCCCGACGGGTGTGCGGATGATGAGTACCTGCACGCGCTGGACCAGGCGTTGGAGACGCTGGACCACCGCTGCAAGCCGGATCTGGTGTTTTATCTGGCGGGGGCGGACCCCCACGTGGGCGACCGGCTGGGGCGTCTCGCTGTCACGCACGATGGGCTGGAGGCACGCGACCGGCGGGTGTTTGACTGGGCCTGGCAGCGGCGTATTCCCACGGTGTTCGTGATGGCGGGCGGTTATGGCAACGACCTGGAGGACACGCTGCAGGCGCAACTTACCACCTGGCGCGTGGCCTGGCAGTACCACCAGCGCTGGCAGAATGTGCGGCCATGACCTCTGCCGCCAGCCCCTCTCCTGTCGCTTCTTCCGCGCCGGTCCGCCCGGCTCCGCAGCCGCGCAGCGCCTACCGCGTGTTTCGCCCCATCACCACACGCTGGGCCGACAACGACGTTTATGGGCATGTGAACAACGTCGTGTACTACAGCTGGTTCGACACGGCGGTGAACGCCCATCTGATCGACCAGGGCGTGCTGGACATCCATGCGGGCCAGACCATCGGCCTGGTCATCGAGACCCAATGCAATTACTTCGCGCCGCTGGCGTTCCCGCAGACGGTGGAGGCGGGCATTCGCGTGGCGCGGCTGGGCGGCTCCAGCGTGCGTTACGAGGTGGGCCTGTTTGCGCAGGGCGAGCCGCTGACGGCGGCGGCAGGGCACTTCATCCATGTGTACGTGGACCGCGAAACCCGCCGCCCGGTGGCCGTGCCACACGCATTGCGCAACGTGCTGCAGGCGCTGGTCATGCCCGGCTAATGGGCAGTGGATCGGCGGTTGATCAGTAGCTGTAAACCGTAGCTACTGATTTGATAGCGTCAGGCGCAGCTGCAATGTGCGCCTGGGCCCAAAACAGCCTGAATGCACAGCGGCGGCTGAACACTGGCTGACGCCGCCCGCCGTGCCGCGCACCGGGCGCCGTGATGGCCTACACTTTGCGGCTTTGTTGTCCGGTCTGCGGCCGGAGCATCGCGTGCCCAGCGTGCGCGGTTTCTGAGGCTTGCCCTGTCCATGATCATCACCAGCCTGCTCGACACCGACCTGTACAAGTTCACCATGATGCAGGTGGTGCTGCACCAGTTTCCGGGCGCGCAGGTCGAATACAAGTTCAAGTGCCGCAACCCCGGCGTGCAGCTGGCGCCGTTTGCCAACGAGATCCGCGACGAGATCCGTTCGCTGTGCAGCCTGCATTTTCAGGATGCCGAACTGGCCTACCTGCGGTCGCTGCGGTTCATCAAGAGCGACTTTGTGGACTTTCTGGGGCTGTTCAGGCTCAACGAGAAATACATCACCGTCGTGCCCCAGCACAACGGCGAGATCGACATCACCATCCGCGGGCCCTGGCTGCACACCATCCTGTTCGAGATCCCGGTGCTGGCCATCATCAACGAGGTGTACTTTCGCAACACGCAGAAGGTGCCCGACTTTCCGGAAGGCCGTCGCCGGCTCGATGCCAAGATCGCGCTGCTGCAGGGCGAGGGCCTGTCGGACCTCAAGATTGCCGACTACGGCACACGCCGCCGCTTCAGCCGCGCCTGGCACGAAGAAGTGCTGCGCGTGCTGGTGGCCCGCCTGGGCACCGGCGACCGCCGCCCGGGTGCGCCCGCAGGCCCCGGGCAGTTTGCGGGCACCAGCAACGTGCTATACGCGATGAAGCTGGGTGTGACCCCTTTGGGCACCATGGCGCACGAGTATCTGCAGGCCTGCCAGGCGCTGGGCCCGAGGCTGCGCGACAGCCAGGTGTTCGGCTTCGAGATGTGGGCCAAGGAATACCGGGGCGACCTGGGCATTGCGCTGTCGGACGTGTACGGCATGAGCGCCTTCCTGCGCGACTTTGACCTGTACTTCTGCAAGCTGTTCGACGGAGCCCGCCATGACAGCGGCGACCCGTTTGCCTGGGGCGAGCGCCTGTTGGACCATTACCGCAAGAACCGCGTGGACCCGCTGACCAAGACGCTGATTTTCAGCGATGCGCTCACCATCCCGCGCACCATCGAGCTGTACCAGCAGTTCCGGGGCCGCTGCCAGCTGGCGTTTGGCATTGGCACCAACCTGACCAACGACCTCGGCAGTCCGCCAGCCCACGAGCCCTTGCAGGTGGTCATCAAAATGACGCGCTGCAACGACCAGCCCGTGGCCAAGCTGTCGGATACGCCGGGCAAGGGCATGTGTGATGACGAGAAGTACCTGGCCTACCTGCGCCAGGTGTTTGAGATTCCCTCGCCGGTGTGACCTTGCAGCGCAGGTGTCGCGCGGGCGCCGACACCTAGCACCCCCTGATTTTTAGCAATGAGACGGAGACAAGAACCATGAAATTCTCGCGCGGGCTGGCAGTGGCCGGCCTACTGGCGGCGTTGCCGGGTTTGGCATTGGCGGCCGATATTGATGGCAGCGCGCTGTCGATGCTGTGGGGCGTGCCCTTTGCCGGCATTCTGCTGTCGATTGCCTTGATGCCGCTGTTGGCTCCTATCTTCTGGCACCACCACTTCGGCAAGGTTGCTGCCGGCTGGGCGCTGGCTTTTCTGGTGCCGTTTGCGCTGGTGTTTGGCCCGGGCGCCGCGGGCGCAAGTTTTGTCCACGCGCTGGTGGCCGAATACATTCCGTTCGTTATCCTGCTCACCGCGCTGTTCACCGTGGCGGGGGGCATCTACATCCGGGGCAACCTGCATGGCAGCCCGGCGCTCAATACCGCCATCCTCGCTATTGGCGCGGTGCTGGCCAGCGTCATGGGCACCACGGGGGCGTCGATGCTGCTCATCCGCCCGTTGATCCGCGCCAATGACAACCGCAAGCACACGGCGCATGTGGTGGTGTTTTTTATCTTCATCGTCTCCAACGCCGGGGGCTCGCTCACGCCGCTGGGCGACCCGCCGCTGTTCCTGGGCTTCCTGAAGGGAGTGGACTTCTTCTGGACGGTGAGCCACATCTTCCCCGAGACCCTGTTCCTGGTCGGCTCCCTGCTCGCCATCTTTTTCGTGATGGACTCCTGGTACTACCACCGGCGCGAAGAGGTGCTCAAGGCCGACCCCACCCCCGACACCAAAGCCATCGGCTTTGACGGCAAGGCCAACTTTGCGCTGCTGGGCGTGGTGGTGGCGCTGGTGCTGCTCAGCGGCCTGTGGAAGTCGCAGGTCGCGTTCACCATCGCCGGGGCCGAAGTGGGCCTGCCCGGCATCGTGCGGGACGTGGGCCTGATCATCGTGGCGCTGGTGTCCCTGCGCATCACGCCCAAACAGGTGCATGAAGACAACCAGTTCAGCTGGGGCCCCATGCAGGAGGTCGCCAAGCTGTTTGCGGGCATCTTTCTCACCATCATTCCGGTCATTGCCATGCTCAAGGCGGGCGTCAATGGCCCGTTTGGCGCCGTGGTGTCCGCTGTCACGCGGCCGGACGGCACCCCCGACCCGGCCATGTACTTCTGGGCGTCCGGGCTGCTCAGCTCCTTCCTCGACAACGCGCCGACCTACCTGGTCTTCTTCAACACCGCCGGGGGCGACCCGGCCGTGCTGATGACCACCCTGGCCCCCACGCTGGCTGCCATCTCGGCCGGCTCGGTGTTCATGGGCGCCAACAGTTACATCGGCAATGCGCCCAACATGATGGTCAAGGCCATTGCCGAAGACCGGGGGGTGAAGATGCCCAGCTTCTTCGGCTACATGCTGTGGTCGGGGGGCATTCTGGTTCCGCTCTTTATCGTCATGACTTTCATCTGGTTCAGGTAACCCCATGAGCAAACCCCGCATCCTGGTCGCCCGCGCGATCTTTCCCGACATCGTGGACTGTCTGCGTGAGTATTTCGACGTCGAAGCCAACCCCGACGACGTGATCTGGACCCCGCAAGAGCTGGCCGCGCGCCTGGCCGACAAGGACGGTGTGCTGACCACCGGCAGCCAGCGCATCGATGCCGCACTGCTCGCCGCCGCGCCGCGCCTCAAGATCTGCGCCAACATGGCCGTGGGCTACAACAACTTTGACGTGGACGCGATGACCGCCGCTGGCGTGCAGGGCACCAACACGCCCGACGTGCTCACCGAGACCACGGCCGACTTCGGCTTTGCATTGTTGATGGCCACGGCCCGCCGCATGACCGAGAGCGAGCATTACCTGCGGGCCGGAAAGTGGACCAAGTGGAGCTATGACATGTTCGCGGGCAGCGACATCCACGGCAGCACGCTGGGCATCATCGGCATGGGCCGCATCGGACAGGGCATTGCCAAGCGCGGCGCACACGGCTTTGGCATGAAGGTGATCTACCACAACCGCTCGCGCCTGTCGCCCGCGCTGGAGGCCGAATGCAAGGCCACCTACGTGGGCAAGGAGGAACTGCTGCGCACCGCAGACCATGTGGTGCTGGTGGTGCCCTACACGGCAGCGTCGCACCACACCATTGGCGCGCCTGAGCTGATGCTAATGAAGCCCACGGCCACGCTGGTCAACATCGCGCGTGGCGGCATCGTGGACGACGCGGCGCTGGCGGTGGCCCTGCGCGAGCGCCGCATCGCGGCTGCAGGGCTGGATGTGTTTGAAGGCGAACCCAGCGTGCACCCCGATCTGCTGACCGTGCCCAACGTGGTGCTCACCCCGCACATTGCCAGCGCCACCGTGCCCACCCGGCGTGCCATGGCCAACCTGGCGGCGGACAATCTGATCGCCTTCTTCGACGGGCGCGGGCCGCTCACACCGGTCAATCAGCCCGCCAGCCTGCGCTGATTTCAATTTCGAGTCCAATCGACCGGATGCGCTAGTCGATCATGCGCTGATAGCTATCAAAACCATAGTAAACCTTGACCACTGACACCCTTGTTCTCCTGGCAGCGCTGGCACTGGCGCTGGTTCTTCTCGTGGTGCTGTTGCTGCGCCGTCCCCGCGTGGATCTGCCGCCCGAGTGGCTGACACGCCTGCAGTCGCTGGAGCAAACCACGCAGTCCACCCAGATTGCCGTGGCCAAGAATGACGGCGCGCTGGACGGCATGGGGCAGCAGCTGCGCGGCTTTACCCAGACCACACAGTCCACGCTGGAGACCCTGCGCCACGCGGTGGATGAACGCCTGGCCCAGGCGGTGGCCGAGTCCCGCAACGGGCGAGCGGAGCTGCTGGCAGCTTTCGGCGTGTTTGAAGGGCGGCTGGACCAGCGCCTGGCGGCTTTCGATGCGGCGCTGACGCAGCGCCAGGCCGCACAAGACGCCGCCCTGGCCCAGCGGTTTGACGCCTTGCAGAACGCCGTGGCGGGCCGGCTGGAAGAGAGCAGCAAGGCTTTGCTGGCCCATCTGGCCCAGGGCCAAGCCGACGCGGCAGCCGCGCGCACCGAGCTGTCGGCCACCCTGGTGGGCTTTCGCACCGAGCTGACCACCACCACCGCCGCGCTGGCAGCCGAAAGCGTCAAGTCCCGCGAAGCCATGGCCGAAAGCACGGCGCTTTTTGAAAAGCGCATCCAGGAGCGCTTTGAGGCCCTGCAGGCTGCCACGCGCCTCACGCTCGACTCGCTCAAGGGCGACATCCAGACCCAGCTGGGCGCCATGTCTACCGCGCTCAAGGACCAGCTCGAAGCCAACGGCTTTCAGATCAAGAACCAGTTCTCGGTGCTGCAAGACGCCGTGTCGCAGCAGCTCACCGGCATGGTGCAAGGTAGCCAGCAGAACGCCGAGCAGCTGCGCAACGCGCTCAACGAACGTCTGGCTGCCATACAGGCCGACAACGCCACCAAGCTCGAAGAAATGCGCCGCACGGTGGACGAAAAACTCCACGCCACGCTGGAGCAGCGCCTGGGCGAGTCCTTCAAACTGGTCAGCGACCGGCTCGAACAGGTGCACAAGGGCCTGGGTGAGATGCAGACCCTGGCGGGCAGCGTGGGCGACTTGAAGCGCGTGATGACCAACGTGAAGACGCGTGGCACGTGGGGCGAAATGCAGCTGGGCGCCATCATCGACAACGTGCTGACGCCCGACCAGTTCGCGCGCAACGTCAAGACTGTTCCGGGCAGTGACGAGCTGGTGGAGTTTGCGATCCGCCTGCCCGGCAAGAGCGACGAGCATCCGGTGTGGCTGCCCATCGACTCGAAGTACCCCGTGGAGCAGTATCAGCGCCTGCTGGACGCGCAGGACGCGGCCGACAAGGCAGCCATCCAGTCAGCGGGCAACGCGTTCGAAACCTCGATCAAGCTCGAAGCCAAGAAGATCTTCGCCAAGTACGTGTCGCCCCCGCACACCACTGACTTTGCCGTGCTCTACCTGCCTACCGAAGGCCTGTTTGCCGAAGTCATGCGCCGCCCCGGTCTGGTCGAAGCCGTGCAGAACGACTGCCGCGTGATGATCACCGGGCCGGCCAATCTGGCCGCCATGCTCAACAGCCTGCAGATGGGTTTCAAGACTCTGGCGATTGAAAAGCGCTCGTCGGAGGTCTGGAGCCTCTTGGGCATGGTCAAGACCGAATTCGCCAAGTTTGGCGATGTGGTCGAGGCCACCAAAAAGTCCATCGACGCCGCCGCCAAGAAGTTTGACGAGGTGGGCGTGCGCACCCGCGCCATCCAGCGCAAGCTGCGCGATGTGCAGGAATTGCCTGCGCCCGGCGCGGCCGGTCCGCTGGTGGGTGGCAGCACCCCGGCATTGCCCGGTCTGGACCCCGAGGAAGACCTGCAGTGAACTGGGCTCTGGCGCGCCTGATTGCGGGTCAGATCTGCGTGCACGCCTGCATGGCAGGCATGCGTCTGGCCGCTCCGCTGCTCGCCCTGCGCGAGGGCCACAGTGCTGCGGCCGTGGGGGTGTTGCTGGCACTGTTTGCCCTCACGCAGGTCTTTCTGGCCCTTCCGGCAGGGCGCTATGCAGACCGGCACGGCCTCAAGCGCCCCGTGGGCTTCGCGGTGGCGGTGGCATCGGCCGGAGCGGCGCTGGCGCTGGTGTTCCCTGTTTTTCCGGTGTTGTGCTTGGCGGCGTTGATGACCGGTGGCGCCAGCGGCGCTGCAATCATTGCGCTGCAGCGCCACGTGGGGCGCGCCGCGCACGACGCCACGCAGCTCAAGCAAGTGTTCAGCTGGCTGGCCATCGGGCCTGCGGTGTCCAACTTCATCGGGCCTTTTTGTGCGGGGCTCATGATCGACAACGCGGGCAGCGCGGCGGGCAGCATGGAGGGCTACCGCGCCGCCTTTGCTCTGATGGCCGTGTTACCCCTGCTCACCTGGTTCTGGGTGCGCGACACGGTCGAGCTGCCGCCGGTGATCGCGGCCGCAGGTGGCCCTCCCCAACGCGCATGGGACCTGATGAACGAGCCACCGTTCCGTCGCCTGCTGCTGGTCAACTGGATCTTGTCCTCGTGCTGGGATGTGCACACCTTTGTGGTGCCGCTGCTCGGGCACGAGCGGGGCTTGTCGGCGTCGGTCATCGGCTCCATCCTGGGCGCGTTTGCGATTGCTGCTGCCGTCATCCGGGTGCTGATGCCCATCGTGGCCGAGCGGCTGCGCGAGCGGGTGGTGGTGGCGGGGGCCATGGTGGCAACCGCCGTGCTGTTTGGTGTGTACCCGCTGCTGCACAGCGCGCTGGCCATGGGCGTTTGTTCGGTGCTGCTCGGGTTTGCGCTGGGCTCAGTGCAGCCCATGGTGATGAGCCTGCTGCACCAGATCACGCCGCCAGCGCGCCACGGCGAGGCACTGGGCCTGCGGCTCATGGCCATCAATGCATCCAGCGTGCTCATGCCCATGCTGTTTGGATCGGCCGGGGCAGTGATTGGCGTGGGAGGCCTGTTCTGGGTGGTCGGCTGCGCCGTGGGCACGGGTGCACGCACGGCGTGGCGCATGGGTGAAAACCACCCTCCAGAGTCCCCCAAAAGGGGTAAACAGGTGTAAATTGCCTCCACCCGGCAGCGGGTTTCGAGAGGGGGCGTTCATGTACCTGCGAATTTGGTCACGGCGCGTGCTGCCATGGTGCGCGGTTCTGGCCTGGGGCGGTGGTTTGTCATGCGCAGCGCGGGCTGATGAGCTGGTACAGCAAGCGCTGGCGCTGGTGCAACAAGGTCAGGCACTTCAGGCGTTTCGCTTGCTGGATGCCCAGGAGGCCCAGCGGGCAGGCGACCCGGTATTCGACGCCGCCATGGGCGATGCTGCCCACGCAGCCGGGCAGTACACGCGGGCCATCATGGCGCGCGAGCGTTGGCTGGCTGCACAACCCGGCAACATGGAGGCCCAGGTGGCGCTGGGGCAATCCCTGCAGGCCGTGGGCGACCGCCGGGGCGTGATGGCTTTGCCTGCACCCGTGCAGGCCGCACTGATTCCGGTGGATGCCGGGCACACGCTCGATCAGTTTTTGTATTCCTACGATCGGCTCGATGCCGGAGGACGCTCTTCGCTCAAGGGCTATGTGGAGCTGGGCGTCGGCCACGACTCCAATGCCAACGCAGCGCCCGTGGTGGGCGACCTGCAGTCGCCTGTGCCCGGCACCCCGGCGTGGGCGCTGCTGCCTGAGGCGCTGGCAACCTCCGGCAACTATGTGGTGGCGCAAGCGGGGCTGCGGGGGCGGGCAGTGCTCAACGCGCGCTGGTCTGTGGTGGGCACAGCCGTTGGGGCTGCCCGGCACTATGGGGGCGGTGCAGACCGGTTTGACCACACGGCACTGGATGGCACCCTGGGGCTGGCCTGGCGGGCAGAGCGCCATGAACTGATTGCGTCTGGCCAAGGGTCTTACTACGCGCTGGACGGCACGCGGCTGCGGACCATGGGCGGCGTGCTGGGCGAATGGATTTACCGCATAGACGGTTTTCGCCAGTGGGGCAGCTTTGTGCAGGTGCTCGACGTGCGTTACCCCGATCAGGCGCTGCGCAACGTGCGCCGCAGCGTGGTGGGCACGTCGTATTCCCATTTGTTCCGACACGGTTCGTCGGCCTATGGTGGCGTGTACGGGGGGCAGGAGCGCGCGCAGGCCAGCGGCGCCGACGCGCTGGGCCACCGGCTGTGGGGCCTGCGGGCGGGCGGGCAGTGGCCTCTGGCGCCCCAATGGTCTGTGTTTGCCAGTGCAGACTGGGAGCACCGGCGCTACGGCGGGCAAGACCCGTTTTTTGCAGTCACCCGTACCGACCGGCAGGCCCAGGTGGCCCTGGGGTTGAACTGGGCCCCATCGCCGGGGTGGCGGATCACGCCGCAATGGTCGTTCACGCGCAACGCGTCCACACTGCCCATCACCGACTATGAGCGCCGGGTGTTCTCCATTACCGTGCGCCGGGAGTTCTGAATGCTGTTACGTCGCTGGTCCTGTGCCGATGCACCTGGGAGTTGTCTATGACGTCAGACCAAAAATATGCGCGGCTGGCGCTGCTGATGGGCATGGTGGCGGCGTGGCCGCTGACCGGACTGGCCGCTGCGGGGCTGGTGCAGTTCACGGCGGGAGATGTGCAGCTGCGGCGGGGCGAGACCTTGTCGCGCCTGTCCAAGGGCTCCGAACTGGATGGGGGCGATGTGGTGCTGACCGGCACCGAAGGCAGGGCGCAGATACGCTTCTCGGACGGGGGGCTGGTGGCCTTGTACCCCGACTCGCAGTTCACCGTCACCCGATATGCCGATGGGGCCGGAGCGGGCGAAGACCACTTTGTGGTGAACCTGCTGCGGGGCGGGATGCGTGCCCTCACGGGGCTCATCGGCAAGCGCAATCCCGCCAACTACAAGGTGGTCACGCCGACGGCGGTGGTGGGCATCCGGGGGTCCGCCTTCTTGCTGGCCATCGATGCCAACGGTCAGGTGTTCGTGTCTGGTGAGCAGGACGAGATCGAGGTCTGCACCCAGGCGGGCTGTGTGGGCGTGACGGCGGGCGAGGCGGTGCTGGTGGTCTCCGACCAGGACCTGCCGGTCTACACCCACACCCGTGCGTTGCTGCCGGTGCCCCAGGTTCAGACACCCTTGGTGGCAGGTGACCAAGTGGACGTGCAGGGGCGCCGCGCTTTTGTCTACATCGTTCCGGCGCCGGTCCCTGTGCCCGTTCCACCGCCGCCAGAGGCCGCGCCGCCGCCAGCGCCCGTGCCGGTGTCGCCACCAGAGGTTGTACCTTCCCCTGTACCTGCGCCGCAGCCTAGCACTCCGGCTCCTCCAACGCGACCACCAGCTCCACCGCCTCCGACGACTACGGTTCCGCCACCTCCGACGACTACGGTTCCGCCACCTCCGACGACTACGGTTCCGCCACCTCCTACGACCACGGTTCCGCCACCTCCGACGACCACGGTTCCGCCGCCTCCTACGACCACGGTTCCGCCGCCTCCGACGGTCAGGCCACCGATTGTGTTTGTCCCGGTGGTACCCATCATCCTGCGGCCGCCACCTCCGCCGCCGCCTGTCATCAGGTAGCAGAAACAGGCATCAACACCCCGCCGACGCGTGCGCGCACCGGCGGGGTGTTGGCTTTTACAGCTTGTAGAACGCGCGGATCAGGTCCCAGGCTTCCTGGGGTTCATCGGTGTAGTGAAACAGGTTGAGGTCCTGCGCAGAGATGGTGCCTTCTTCCACCAGCACATCAAAGTTGATGAGGCGCTTCCAGTAGTCCGTGCCGAACAGCACGATGGGCACGGGCTTGGCCTTTTTGGTCTGGACCAGGGTCAGCACTTCAAACAGCTCGTCCAGCGTGCCAAAGCCGCCAGGGAAGGCCACCAGCGCCTTGGCGCGCATCATGAAATGCATCTTGCGCAGTGCGAAGTAATGGAACTTGAAGGACAGCGACGGCGAGATGAAACGGTTGCCGCTTTGCTCGTGGGGCAGGGCAATGTTCAGGCCCACGTTCAGTGCACCGGCATCGTGGGCACCCCGGTTGGCGGCCTCCATGATGCCGGGGCCGCCGCCGGTGCAGATGTAGATGCGGTCGGCGGGGCGCTGGCGTTCGCTGTAGTCGGCCACCAGTTTGGCGAACTGGCGGGCCAGGTCGTAATAGCCAGCGTTGCGCACGGCCAGGCGCGCGCGGCGCACGCGGTCGGCATCGCCACTGGCTTCGGCGTCGGCCAGCTGGGCTGCGGCTTCGTCGGGCGCCACAAAGCGCGCGCTGCCGTACACCACCACGGTGCTTTCAATGCCTTGTTCGGCCTGGCCCAGGTCGGGCTTGAGCATTTCGAGCTGAAAGCGGATGCCGCGCGTTTCGCGGCGGAACATGAATTCGGGGTCGGCAAAGGCCATGCGGTTGGCGTCGGCCTGCAGGGGGTTGCCGTTGTGGGCGTGGTTGTGCAGCTCGGCCCAGGCATCGGCCAGGCGGCGTTCGTTGAGTTGGGTGTTGGCTTCCATGAGGGGCTCGCGTATCGGTAGGTGAACAGAGAAGATCGGGGCAGCACCGGCAGCAGCAGGTGAGGGCCCATGCAGTGTGGCGTGGATTGATGACGAAATGACGTGCTAGCGCAGGAATATCAGGCGCGAGATGCTATGAAATACGAAGCACTTTGCATGCCAAGCACTGTGAGGCCCAGGGAGCCCAACAGATGCAGTGCGGTGGTGCCCAGTGCCAGGGCGTAGCGCTGCACCATCAGCATCTCAACGACGTCTGCCGAGAAACTGGAGAAGGTGGTGAGCGCGCCCAGAAACCCGGTGACCAGCGCCAGCCGCCACACGGGGTCAAGCTGGGGCATGGCGTGGAACACCGCCACACACACGCCAATGAGGTAGCCGCCCACCAGATTGGCGGCAAGTGTGCCCCAGGGAATCAGCCCGCCGGGGCTGAGCCACAGGCCCAGGCGCCAGCGCGCCAATGCGCCCACACAAGCGCCGATGCAGATGGCAAGGACGTTCAACATCGGGGCATTGTCGCTGGATTTTGAGGCGTCGGACGGGCTGCTCTCCATCCCCCAAAACGCCAAGCGGGGCGTCCCCGGTGGGGGCGCCCCGCTTGGTGGTACCTGCTGGTGGCAGGTGTGTTTAGCGCGCCGACATCTGCTGTGGCAACCAGGTCACGATGCCAGGGAAGACATAGATCAACGCCACAGCGCCACACATCAGGAAGAACATGGGCATGGCCACCTTGGCAATCCAGGGCAGCTGGCGCCCCGTCATGCCCTGCAGCACAAACAGGTTGAAGCCCACGGGCGGTGTGATCTGCGCCATCTCGACCACCAGCACGATGAAGATACCGAACCAGATGGGGTCGATGCCCGCAGCCTGCACCGTGGGCATGAGCACGCCCATGGTCAGTACCACCATCGAGATACCGTCGAGAAAGCAGCCCAGGATGATGTAGAAAATCGCCAGCGCCACGATGAGCTGCGCCTGGTTCAAGCCCAGCGACGCGATCCACTCCGCCAGGTGGCGCGGCAGGCCGATGTAGCCCATGGCCAGCGTGAGGAACGCAGCACCCGCGAGGATCAGCGCGATCATGCAGTACAGGCGCGTGGCGCCCATCAGCGAGTCCTTGAACGTGCCCCAGGTCATCGAGCCCTGCACGGCCGACAGCACCAGCGAGCCCACCACGCCCACGGCCGCTGCCTCGGTGGCGGTGGCGAAGCCGGTGTAGATGGAGCCCAGCACGGCCGCAATCAGCAGCACCACGGGGATCAGGCTGCGCGATTCCGACAGCTTTTGCATGAAGCTCATGCGCACGTCGGCGGCAGGCACCTGCTCGGGGTGGCGCAGTGCCCACAGCATGATGTAGCCCGAGAAAAGTGCCGCCAGCAGGATGCCCGGCAGCACACCCGCAATGAACAGCTGCGAGATCGATACCTCGGCCGACACGCCGTACACGATCATGATGATGGACGGCGGGATCAACAGGCCCAGCGTGCTGGCACCCGCCAGCGTGCCCACCACCATGTGTTCGGGGTAGCCCCGGCGCGTCAGCTCGGGCAGCGTCATCTTGCCGATGGTGGCGCAGGTGGCGGCGCTCGACCCCGACACGGCGGCAAAGATGGTGCAGCCCACCACGTTGGTGTGCAGCAGCCGGCCCGGCAGCGCCTGTACCCAGGGGGCCAGGCCTTTGAACATGTCTTGCGACAGCCGCGTGCGGAACAGGATCTCGCCCATCCAGATGAACAGGGGCAGGGCCGTGAGCGTCCAGCTGGAGGCGCTGCCCCAGATGGTCACCGCCATCGCATCGCCCGCCGGGCGGGCGGAGAACAGCTGCATGGCGATCCAGGCGACGCCGGAGAGGGTGAGCCCGATCCATACGCCGCTGCCCAGAATCAGGAACAGCGACAGTACGAGCAGGCCGGTTATGGCGAGATCACTCATGGTAGGTCGTGCAGCAGGGGTTATTCATTGCGCAAAGCTTCGCCAGACGAGGCATCCACACGCTTGCCCATCATCTCCAGCACCAGCTCGTCCAGGAACGCGATGGCCAGAATCACCGTGCCCACGGCCATGGCGATCTGCGGAATCCACAGAGGCGTGGCGTCGCTGCTGGTAGAGATGTCGTGAAACTCGTGCGACTGCCAGGCCAGCTTGCAGCTGTACACCGCAAACAGCACGGCCAGCAGGGTGGCAATGGCCAAAGCCCAGATCTCGAACGCCTTCTTGGCGCCGCCCTTCAAGAAGTTGAGCAGCAGCGTGACGCGGATGTGCTCGCCGCGCTTCAAGGTGTGGGCGAGTGCCAGGAAGCCCGATGCGGCCATCAGATAGCCCGCATAGGCGTCCGTGCCCGGCACGTGAAAGTGGAACTGCCGGCTGGCGATGGACAGCAACACCATCCCCAGCAGGCCGACCATGAAAAGCGCCGCCAGGGCGGCGGCGCTGTCGTACAGAAAGTCCAGCAGACGGCGCATGTGCGTGGGCGCCTGCGCTTATTTGCGATAGGCGTCGATGAGCGCCTTGCCTTCGGGGCCGGCCTTGTCCAGCCATTCCTTGAGCATGGTGTCACCCACCTTGGCCATGTCGGCCTTCAGCGCGGCCGGTGGGGTCACCACGTCCATGCCGTTGGCCTTGAGCTTGGCGACGGTGTCGGTGTTGACCTTGGCACTGTTGGCCCAGCCGCGTGCCTCGGCGTCGGCACCGGCCTTCAGCAGCGCTTCCTGGCTGGGCTTGTCCAGCGCGTCAAACGCCTTCTTGTTCACCAGCACGGCGTTCTTGGGCAGCCAGGCCTGGGTGTCGTAGTAAAACTTGAGGTGTTCGTACAGCTTGCTGTCCACACCGGTGGCGCCCGACGTCATCGTCGATTCGACCACGCCCGTGGCCAGGGCCTGCGAGAACTCCGCAGCCTGCACCGTAACGGGCTGGGCGCCGACCAGCTCGGCAATGCGCGCGGTGGCAGGGCTGTAGGCGCGCCACTTGATCCCCTTGAGGTCAGCGGCAGAGGCCAGCGGCTTCTTGGTGTAGATGCCTTGTGGAGGCCAGGCCACGGCGTACAGCAGCATCATTCCCTGCTCAGCCAGCTTCTTTTCCAGGAAGGGCTTTTGGGCGGCGTAGAGCTTCTTGGAGGCGTCGTAGCTGTCGGCCAGGAAGGGCAGGCCATCCACGCCAAACAGCTGCCATTCGTTCTGGAAGTTGGCCAGCAGGATCTCACCCATCTGCGCCTGGCCGCCTTGCACGGCGCGCTTGATTTCAGGGGCCTTGAACAGCGCAGCGTTGGCATGCACCGTGATCTTGAGCTTGCCGCCCGTGGCCTTGTCCACATCGCTGGCCAGCTGCACCATGTTCTCGGTGTGGAAGTTGGTGGCAGGGTAGGCGGCGGCCAGGTCCCACTTGGTCTGGGCGAATGCCGAGGTGGCAGACAGGCCCGCAGCCAGGGTCAGGGCGAGTGCGGTCACGGGGAAGATTCGACGCTTCATGGATATTGCTCCGCAGGGTTGTATGTACAAGGTTGGATGTAACAAATCACTGTATCGGAAGCCGATCCGATTGCGATAGGTGTTTTGCCTAAACGCTGACAAATTGCCAACAAATTACCATCGACTTGCCTACAATGCCCCATGCATATCCCGTGCCAATGACAGAACCCGCAGGCCCGAACCCGCCATGAAATCTGACGCCAAGCCCAAGGCCAAGTCCGCGCTTCCACCCAAAGCCGACTCCGGTCCCATCGTGTCATCGGCGCACTTGGTGTCGGCGCAGAGCGCAGAGATGAGCGAGTTCGAGTTTGGTCTCATCGTGGCGGGCAATGCGTTCCACCGCTGGGTGGTGCACTGCATGGCGGCGGCGGGCCTCAAGGACCTGACGCCGCTCGACGTGGTGGTGCTGCACCATGTCACGCACCGCGCACGCGACAAGCGCCTGGCTGACATCTGTTTCATCATGAACGTGGAAGACACGCACCTGGTGAATTACTCGCTCAAAAAGCTGCAGACCCTGGGCGTGGTGGCCTCGCAGAAGAATGGCAAGGAAGTGACCTACGCCGCCACTGACACCGGCCGCGCCTACGTGCAGCGCTACCGCGAGATCCGCGAGAGCTGCCTGATCGATGCGCTCAAGGCCGATGATGCGCTCAACCGTGACATTGGCGAGCTGGCCCGTTTGCTGCGTGTGCTCTCGGGCATGTACGACCAGGCGGCGCGCTCGGCCGCGTCGATGTGACCTTAGGCCTCCGATTTTTGAATTTTTGAATGAAAAGCGGCTGTAGCGCAGGTATTGAATGCGCTGACAGCTATTAATTAGATAGCACCACCATGTCCCAAAAAGCTTCTTCTTTGGCCCGCTGGCAGTTCTGGATCGACCGGGGCGGCACCTTCACCGATGTGGTGGGCAAGCGCCCGGACGGCACTCTGGTCACGCACAAGCTGCTGTCCGAGAACCCCGAGCAGTACAAGGACGCGGCCGTGGCCGGCATCCGCCACCTGCTGGGCCTGCAGCCCGGAGAGCCGGTGACGCCCGCCCTGGTGGAGTGCGTGAAGATGGGCACCACCGTGGCCACCAACGCGCTGCTGGAACGCAAGGGCGAGCCCACGCTGCTCATCACCACCAAGGGTTTCAAGGACGCGCTGCGCATCGCCTACCAGAACCGCCCGCGTTTGTTTGACCGCCATATCGTGCTGCCCGAGCTGCTGTACGAGCGCGTGGTCGAGGCGCAGGAGCGCATGGGCGCGCACGGCGAAGTGATCGAGCCGCTGGACGAAGCGCATCTGAAGGAGCGCCTGTGGGCCGCCTACGACGCGGGCTTGCGCAGCGCGGCCATCGTGTTCATGCACGGCTACCGCTACACCGCGCATGAAGAGGCTGCGGCCCGCATTGCGCGCGAGATTGGCTTTACGCAAGTGAGCGCATCGCACGCCACCAGCCCCATGATGAAGCTGGTGAGCCGTGGCGACACCACGGTGGTAGATGCGTACCTGTCGCCCATCCTGCGCCGCTATGTGGACCAGGTGGCGAGCGAAATGCCGGGCGTGAAGCTGTTCTTCATGCAGTCCTCCGGCGGCCTGACGGACGCGCAGGTGTTCCAGGGCAAGGACGCGATTTTGAGCGGCCCCGCAGGCGGCATCGTGGGCATGGCGCGTACCGCAGGCCTGGCGGGCCATGACAAGGTCATCGGCTTTGACATGGGCGGCACCAGCACCGACGTGAGCCATTACGCGGGCGAGTTCGAGCGCGAGTTTGAGACGCAGGTGGCCGGCGTGCGCATGCGCGCGCCCATGATGAGCATCCACACCGTGGCAGCCGGTGGCGGCTCCATCCTCGGCTTTGACGGTGCACGCTTCCGCGTGGGTCCCGAGAGCGCAGGCGCCAACCCCGGCCCCGCCAGCTACCGCCGGGGCGGCCCGCTGGCCGTGACCGATGCGAACGTGATGGTGGGCAAGATCCAGCCCGCGCACTTCCCCAAGGTGTTTGGCCATGCCGCCAACGAGGCACTCGATGGCGATGCGGTGGCGCAGAAGTTTGGCGACCTCGCTACCCAAACCGGGCGCAGCGCCGAGGACGTGGCGCACGGTTTTATCCAGATCGCCGTGCAGCAGATGGCCAATGCCATCAAGAAGATCAGCGTCGCGCGCGGCTATGACGTGACGCGCTACACGCTGCAGTGTTTTGGCGGCGCAGGCGGCCAGCACGCGTGTTTGGTGGCCGATGCTTTGGGCATGACGCGCGTGTTTGTGCACCCGCTGGCCGGTGTGCTCAGCGCCTATGGCATGGGCTTGGCGGACCAGAACGTGATCCGCGAACAGGCCGTGGAAACGAAGCTGGTGCCCGAGGCACTCGCAGGCATCGAAGCCACGCTGGACCAATTGGCCACCACCGCCCGCACCGAGCTGGAGCGCCAGCAGGTGGGCGCAGGCACAGCCGTGGTGCACCGCCGCGTGCATGTGCGCTACGAGGGCAGCGACTCGGCACTAATCGTGCCGTTCGGCTCGCTGACCGAGATCACCGCAGGCTTTGAGGCCGCCTACCGCCAGCGCTTTGCCTTCCTCATGCAGGGCAAGGGCCTCGTGGTCGAAGCGGTTTCCGTCGAGGCCGTGGTGCCCGGCGATGCCCCCGTGGAGCCGCGCCACGCGCTGCAGCCCGCGCGCGAGGTGCCGCGCCGCAGCACCGTGCGCATGTACACCGGCGGCGTGGACGGCGTGCCCGCCTGGCACGAAGCGGCATTGGTGGTGCGCGAGGACCTGCGCCCCGGCGATGTGATCCCCGGCCCGGCCATCATTGCCGAGAAGAACGCCACAACAATAGTCGAGCCCGGCTGGGAGGCCGCGCTGACCGACCTGGACCACCTGCTGCTCAACCGCCGCGTGGCGCGCGCCGTGCAGCATGCCGTGGGCACCACGGTGGACCCGGTGCTGCTGGAGGTGTTCAACAACCTGTTCATGAACATTGCCGAGCAGATGGGGCTGCAGCTGCAGAACACGGCGTACTCGGTCAACATCAAGGAGCGGCTCGATTTCAGCTGCGCGCTGTTCGACACCGCAGGCAACCTGATCGCCAACGCGCCCCACATGCCCGTGCACCTGGGCAGCATGGGCGAGAGCATCAAGACCGTGATCCGCGAGAACGCGGGCCGCATGCAGCCGGGCGATGTGTTTGTGCTCAACGACCCGTACCACGGCGGCACGCACCTGCCGGACATCACGGTCATCACGCCGGTCTACATCGCCAACGAGGCCGAGCCCACGTTCTATGTGGGCAGCCGGGGCCACCACGCCGATGTGGGCGGCACCACGCCGGGCTCCATGCCGCCGTTCTCCACGCGCATTGAAGAAGAGGGCGTACAGATCAACAATGTGAAGCTGGTGGAGCGCGGCGTGCTGCGCGAGGCGGAGATGATTGCGCTGCTGGAAAGCGGCGAATATCCATCCCGCAACCCGCAGCAGAACATGGCCGACCTGCGCGCGCAGATCGCCGCCAACGAGAAAGGCCAGCAGGAGCTGCGCCGCATGGTGGCCGAGTTTGGGCTGGACGTGGTGCAGGCCTATATGCGCCATGTGCAGGACAACGCCGAAGAGTCCGTGCGCCGTGTCATCACACGGCTCAAGGATGGTGCGTTCACACTGCCTCTGGACAACGGCGCGCAGATCAGCGTGGCCGTGAAGGTGGATGCAGCGAGTCGCAGCGCCACTATCGACTTCACCGGCACCAGCCCGCAGCAGACGAACAACTTCAACGCGCCCACGGCGGTGTGCATGGCGGCGGTGCTGTATGTGTTCCGCACGCTGGTGGATGACGACATTCCGCTGAACGCGGGGTGCCTCAAGCCGCTCAACGTCATCATCCCGCCCGGCAGCATGCTCAACCCCAACCCACCCGCATCGGTGGTGGCGGGCAATGTGGAAACGTCCACCTGCATCACCAACGCGCTGTATGGCGCCTTGGGCCTGATGGCGGCGGGACAGTGCACGATGAACAACTTCACCTTTGGCAGCACACGCTACCAGTACTACGAGACCATCTCGGGCGGCAGCGGCGCGGGCGGTGTGTGGGATGCCAACGGGCAACTGGCGGGCGGTTTTGACGGCACCAGCGTCGTGCAGTGCCACATGACCAACTCGCGCCTGACGGACCCCGAGGTGCTGGAGTTCCGCTTTCCGGTGCGGCTGGAGGGCTACGAGATTCGCAAGGGATCGGGCGGTGCGGGGCAGTACAAGGGCGGGGACGGCGGCATCCGCCGTGTGCGCTTCCTCGAACCGATGACGGCCAGCATCTTGTCCAACGGCCGCCACCATGGCGCGTTTGGCATGGCGGGTGGCCAGCCGGGCGCGGTGGGCATCAACAAGGTGGTGCGCAGCGATGGCCGGGTGGAGCTGCTGGACCACATTGGCCAGGCCGAGATGGCGCCGGGCGATGTGTTTGAGATTCACACCCCCGGCGGCGGCGGGTTTGGCGCGCCAGGGGCAAAATAAGCGCCAAAAATGCTGCAGGCGCTTGTTTCATATGCGCCTGCAGCTATCAAATCAGGAGTAATAGATCAGGGGTAAGTGATCAGGAATCTTTGGCTTCTGGGCTGCCATCCACCTTGGGCTGGCTCAGGCTGGGTGGCACATCGCGCCCGGCCTGCCGGGCGCGGAACAGCGCAGCGCGCATCAGAAAGATCGACATGATGGGCACTGTGATCGCCACGAATACGGCAATCAGCAGCGCGTGCAGCGCCAAGCTGCTGTCGGCCACCGAGAAGTACAGCACCGTGCCGTGCATGATCAGCCAGCAGCCCAGCGTGGCGATGATGGAGGGGGCGTGTACCCGTTCAAAAAACGTGGGCAGCCGCAGCAGTCCGATGGAGCCCAGCAGGGCCAGCGCGGCACCGGCCAGCACCAGCACGGCCACGATGATCTCCAGCCACAGCGGAAGAACCGCCGTGACGGTGGTGGCAGCGTCGGTCATTCGATCACCTCGCCGCGCAGCAAAAACTTGGCCATGGCCATGGAGCCGACAAAGCTGAACAGCGCCAGCAGCAGCGCGGCCTCGAAGTAGTTCTTGCTGCCGTAGAGCAGGCCCAGCACCAGCATCACCAGCATGCCGCTCAGGTACATGCAGTCCAGCGCCAGCACACGGTCTTGCGCGGACGGGCCCTTGAGCAGTCGGATCAACGCACAGCCCATGGCCAGCGCGAGCATCAGCAGGGCGGCCGGCAGGGCCCAGTCCAGCACGGGGGTCATTCAAAAATCTCCATCAAGGGGGCCTCGTAGCGCTGCTTCACCTCAGCGATTACCGTGGCGGGGTCGTCCAACTCCAGCACGTGCAGCAGCAGCATGCTGCGGTCCAGAGAAATCTCGGCCCACGCGGTACCGGGCGTGATGCACACGATCATCGCCATCACGGCCAATGCGTTGGGGTCTCGCACGTCCAGCGGGATGTGCACAAAGCCCGCAGGGTGGCGCCTGCGGCCGGGCGCCAGCAGCAGGCGGGCCACCGCGAGGTTGGACCGGGTGGTGTCTGCCACCACCGTGAGTGCCAGGCGCAAGACGGTGCCCGGCTTGCGGATGCGCACCGGCAGCGGGCGCAGCCCGGCGGTGAGCAGCGGGATGGCCAGTGCCAGCACCGTGCCCAGCACGAAGTGGCCCGCGCTCAGGCTGCGGTTGAGCAGCAGCCACAGGCCCAGGAGCGCCAGCGAGAGCAGCGGGGCCGGCACCAGGCGCCGCAATGGACCAGGGCGTGGCGGCATGGCGGGGGCGTTGGACGCCGCAGGTTGAGCAGGTTGGGTCATGGCTTGTCCCCCGGTGGCGTGGTTTCAGGCATCGCCGCAGGCGAAGCCGCGACGGGAGCAGCGGTCATCACCGCACGCACGTAAGTGCTGGGCGCATGCAGGGCATCGGCCGTGGCCTGGGTGTAGCGCATCACCGCCCCAGCCTGCCACACCAGCGCCACGCAAGCTAGCAGCAGCAGCGCAATGGGCAGCCCCTCCAGCACCAAAAGCTGCGGTGAAGCACGGCCCTGGGCCGACCAGAAATGGCGAATGCCCGCGCGTGTGAGTGCCAGCAGCGCCAGCAGCCCCGAGCTCACCAGCAACGCCACCAGCATCCAGCCCGCAGCGCCCAGGCGGATGCCCTGGGCCGCGCCCAGCCCCAGCGGGTTGAGCAGTGCGTGGATCATGGCGAACTTGCCCACAAAACCGGGCAAGGGCGGCAGGCCCGCAATGACCAGCGTGCAGGCCATGAACGCCAGGCCCAGAAAGGCCGCTGCGGCGGGGATGACCTGGCCGATCAGCGCCTGTTCCTTGTCGTCCAGGTTCATGCCCTCGGTGGGCACCAGGTCGGCCGACAGAAAGGGTGCGTCGTCGGTCTGCTCATACGGAGCGAGGTTGGCACCGTTGTTGCGCCAGCGGTCGATCAGGTCGGTGAGCAGGAACAGCGCACTCACAGCCAGGGTAGAGCTGAGCAGGTAGTACAGCAGTCCACCCGTGAGCAGGTTTTGCCCAAAGCCCACGGCGGCCAGCAGTGTGCCCGACGACAGCACGGCGCTGAACCCTGCCAGGTGCCCCAGCCGCTGCGAACCCAGCATACCAATCGCACCAAAGGCCATGGTCAGCATGCCACCGCCAATGAGCCACTGGCTGCCAAACAGCGCGGATTCACCGGCCTCGGCGCCAAACAGCAGCGTCCACAGCCGCAGCACGCTGTACACGCCCACCTTGGTCATGAGCGCGAAAAGCGCACCCACGGGCGCCGTGGCCGCGCTGTAGGCAGGCACCAGCCAGAAGTTGAGCGGCCACACGGCGGCCTTGATGAGGAACGCGACCGCCAGAATGGCCGCGGCCGCATGCAGCAGCCCCCGGTCTGCCACGGCCACACCCGCAATGCTCTGGGCCAGGTCGGCCATGTTGAGCGTGCCGGTGATGCCGTAGAGCATCGACACCCCGATGAGGAACAGCGAAGAGGCCGCGAGGTTGATGGCGATGTAGTGCAGCCCCGCCGACACGCGCGGGCGGCCCGAGCCATGCAGCAGCAGCCCGTAGGACGCCGCCAGCATGATCTCGAAGAACACAAACAGGTTGAACAGGTCGGCCGTGAGGAACGCGCCGGCCAGCCCCATGAGCTGGAACTGGAACAGCGGGTGAAAGTGCACACCCGCCCGGTGCCAGCGCGCGGCCGAGAACAGCACCGTGGCGAGCGCCACGGTGCTGGTCAGCACCAGCATCATGGCCGACAGGCGGTCGATGACCAGCACGATGCCGAACGGCGCCGGCCAGTTGCCCGGCAGGTACACGCCCAGGCTGGTCTGCACGCTGGGCTCCTTGGCCTGCACCAGCAGCAACACAGCCACCACCAGTCCGACCAGGGTCGATGTGATGTTGAGCGTGACCTTGGTGCGCTGGCGTTCTTCGCGCAGCAGCAGCATGAGCCCGGCCGTGAGCAGGGGCAGCGCAATGGGCGCGAGGATCAGGTGTGGCATCAGCCGCTCAAGCAGCATGTGCATGAGTGTCATGTGATTGGTCCAAGACGCTGCGCATGAAACTGGCACGCCCCAGGCCAGGGCAGCCGAGAAAGGGCCGCCCCGCAGCGAGGGCTGCGTCCCCCTGCCCGCAGTGCGCAGCACTGCGAGAGCGGGGGGAAGCGGCGAAGCCGCTCAGGGGGGTGTTCTTCATCATGGCATTTCCTGCACGTCTTTACCCTTGGTGCCGTCCACATGGTCGGTGCCCGCCATGCCACGCGATGCCAGCAACACCACGAGGAAGAGGGCGGTCATGGCAAAGCCGATGACGATGGCCGTGAGTGTGAGCGCCTGGGGCATGGGGTCGGCATAGTGGGCCAGGTCTTGAGGCACCCCGGGCTGCAGCACGGGCTCCTTGTCAATCGCGAGGCCCAGGCGGCCCATGCTGAAAATGAAGAGGTTGACGGCATACGACAGCAGCGACAGGCCCATGATGACCTGGAAGGTGCGGGGCCGCAGCAGCAGCCACACGCCGGAGCCGGTGAGCACGCCGATGGCCAGGGCCAGTATCAGTTCCATGGACCTTCTCCCGGTGTGGCGGCGGCCTGGGCTTCTTCGGCCGCGCGTGCGTTGTTGTAGCGGTGGCTGCGCACCGACTGGTGGGCAATGCCGGTGAGGATGAGCATGGTGGAGCCCACCACCAGGGTGAACACGCCGATGTCGAAGAACAGCGCGCTGGCCACGTGGATCTCACCCACCATGGGCAGCGAAAAATGCGCCGTGTGGCTGGTCAAAAACGGATAGCCCCAGGCCAGTGCGCCCAGGCCCGTGGCCAGTGCGGCGAGCAGGCCCACACCGATCCAGCGGCGCGGGTACAGCGGCAGATGCGCCTCGACCCACGAGGTGCCCGAGACGATGTACTGCAGCAGCAGCGCCACCGAGAACACCAGCCCCGCCACAAAGCCGCCGCCGGGCTCGTTGTGGCCGCGCATGAAGAGGTAGACAGCGACCAGCGTGGCAAACGGCAGCATCAGCCGCACCAGCACGGCGGGCACCATGAGGTAGCCCACGGCGGTGTCGGCAGTCTGGCGTGGGTTGGCGAGGTCGGTGTCCACATCGGCGGGCAGTGCGCGCTGCTGGGGCGGCAGGTCCATCACCTCGCGCGCAGGGCGGAAGCGCCGCAGCAGCGCATAGACCGTGAGCGCCACGATGCCGAGCACCACGATCTCGCCAAAGGTGTCAAAGCCCCGGAAGTCCACCAGCATGACGTTGACCACGTTGGTGCCGCCCCCTTCGGTAAGCGCACGCTCCAGGAAGAAGGTGGAGGTGCTGTCGGGGAAGGGGCGGCTCATCATCGCGAACGACAGCAGGGCCATGCCACCCCCTGCGGCCAACGTCAGCGCCATGTCGCGGTAGCGGCGCAGCTGGGTGCGGCGCTCTTCGGCCAGCGTGGGCACGCGCAGGCTCTCGTCGCGCCGCGGCAGCCAGCGCAGGCCCAGCAGGATGAGGATGGTGGTCACCACCTCCACCACGATCTGTGTGAGCGCCAGGTCGGGCGCCGAGAACCAAAGGAACGTGAGGCACACGCACAGCCCGGAGCCACCCAGCAGCGTCAGTGCCGCCAGCCGGTGGTATTTGGCCTGCCAGGCTGCCGCCACGGCGCACACGGCACCCAGCAACCACAGCAGCGCAAAGGCGGGGGACAGCGGCAGCTGCACCCGGTCGCCAATGGGCAGGCCCCGCGCCCACAGGGGCAGGGTGCCCGCCACCAGCGCGGCGCACACCAGCCACAGCATTTGCCACTGCAGGCGACCAGTGCCCAGCAGGCGGCGGCCATTGCGGCCCACCAAGCTGAGCGAGGCCAGCGTGGCCTCAAAGGCCCGCTGGCCGCTGATGCGGCGCATGACGGGTGGCGCATCGATAGCGCCCTTTTCGCGCTGCCAGCGCAGCAGGGCGTAGAGCGCGATGCCCCCGCCCAATGCGACCAAGCTCATCACAAACGGGGTGTTGAACCCATGCCAGACCGCCAGGCTGTACGTGGGCAGCTCGCCTCCCACCACGGGCCGTGCGGCAGCGGCCAGGTAGGCCCCCACCGACCATGCGGGCAACGTGCCCACCACGAGGCAGGCCAGCACCAGCAGTTCGACCGGAACGCGCATCCAGTGCGGCGGCTCGTGGGGCGGGCGCGGCAGATCGGTGGCGGGAGTGCCGAAGAACACATCCACCGTAAAGCGCAGCGAGTACGCCACGCTGAACATGCCGGCCACCGTGGCGGCCACCGGCAGCAGCCATTCGAGCAACGGTGTGGTGTTCACGTACACCGTCTCGGCAAAGAACATTTCCTTGGACAGGAAACCGTTGAGCAGTGGCACGCCCGCCATGGCCGCGCTGGCCACCATGGCCAGGGTGGCGGTGATCGGCATCATGGTGCGCAGGCCCGACAGGCGGCGTATGTCGCGCGTGCCGCTTTCATGGTCCACGATGCCCACGGCCATGAACAGCGAGGCCTTGAAGGTGGCGTGGTTCATGATGTGGAACACGGCCGCCACGGCGGCCAGCGGGCTGTTCAGGCCCAGCAGCAGGGTGATGAGGCCCAGGTGCGAAATGGTGGAATACGCCAGCAGCCCCTTGAGGTCGTTCTGGAACATGGCCGCGTAGCCGCCCACCAGCAAGGTGGCCAGGCCCGCGCCGCCCACCAGCCAGAACCACTGCTCGGTGCCTGCGAGCGCAGGCCACAGGCGCGCCAGCAAAAACACACCCGCCTTGACCATGGTGGCCGAGTGCAGGTACGCCGACACGGGCGTGGGCGCAGCCATGGCGTTGGGCAGCCAGAAGTGGAACGGGAACTGCGCGCTCTTGGTGAGCGCGCCCAGCAGAATGAGGACGAGTGCAGTGGTGTAGAGCGGATGGTTCTGGATGAGCTGCCCTGCAACCAGCACATGGTCAAGGTCGTAGCTGCCCACGATGTGGCCCAGCACCAGCATGCCCGCCAGCATGGCCAGGCCGCCTGTGCCGGTCACCGTCAGCGCCATGCGTGCGCCACGCCGGGCATCCTTGCGGTGGTGCCAGTAGCCGATCAGCAGGAAGGAAAACAGGCTGGTCAGCTCCCAGAAAAACGCAATCTGGATGATGTTGCCCGACAGCACCACACCCGCCATCGCGCCCATGAAGGCCAGAAAAAACGAGAAGAAGCGTGGCACCGGGTCGGCCGCAGACATGTAGTAGCGCGCATACAGCACCACCAGGCTGCCCACGCCCAGCACCAGCATGCAGAACATCCACGCGAAACCGTCCATGCGGATCACAAGGTTCAGACCCAGCGCGGGCAGCCAGGCCAGCTCTTGCCGGATCACGCCGCCGTCCGCAATCTCCGGGAAGTAGAGCGCCGCCTGCGCTGTGCAGAACACGGCGATAAGGCCCGCCAGGGTGGACTCGGTATTGCGGGCGTTAGATGGCAGAACCGCTGCCAGCAGGCTGCCGATGAAGGGGAGAAGGATGAGCGTGATCAGGGGCATGCGCAGATGATTTTAGGGGTAGCTCCTAAAAACCCTGTCCAGCCCTTGCCGATGCGCACGCGATGCCGCAAAAAAACAAGCCCGCTGGAGCGGTCTTGCTGCTTGTGAAGCGTGCTTAGTTTTTGCTAGCGCCCGTTGCGGGGGCCGGCGTTAGCGCTGTCGGTGCCGCCGTCGCCGTGGCGGGTGGTGTGGCTGGCGTGGTTGCCGTTGCGGCCTCCTTGTCAGCGCTGCCACGGGCCTTGCGGTCTGCTGCCTGGTAGCTGCTGTGCCTTTTGCCGGATTTGGCTTCTGCCTTGGCGGCGGCTGCTGCGCTGTACTTCTTGCCGTTGACGGTCAGGCCCTCTTTGGAGAAGTTGACGGCACTCTTGTTGCCCACGCCGCCCACACGGCCGATGAAGTCTGCCCAGTCCTTGAAGGGGGCACTCTGGCGCTCCTGGAGGATGCGACCCGACAGGCCGGGCCCGATGCCCTTGATGCCATCCAGTTCGGCCTCGGTGGCGGTGTTCACGTCCACGGCGGCCCAGGTGGCGGTGGCGAGCAGCGTGGCAACCAGCAGGGTCAGCAGTTTCTTCAGCATGGCAAGGGTCTTACAGCGTTGGGGATGAAGGCTTGGGTCAGAGTTCTTCGACCCGGCGTGCGGGGTAGCTGTCCCAGGTCTGGCAGCCGGGGCATTGCCAGAAATGCTGGCGCGCCTCGAAGCCACAGGCCGCGCAGCGGTAGCGGGTCAGGGGCTTGACGGCATGGTCCAGGGCACGTTGAACCTGGGGGTGGAATTCTTCGTGTTCCAGCTTTTCGGTGGCCAGCCATTTGGCGGCGGCGACCAGAGAGCGTTCCTTGTCCAGGTGCTCCACATAACGCTGGCGGGCAGACGGGCGGGTGGCCTCGTCGGCAGCCTCCATCGCCACGATGCTTTCCAGCACGTCCAGCGAAGGCGCTTGCGCATAGTGCGCCTGCAAAAGGGCATGCACTTCCTGGGTGCGGCCAGTAGCGGTGGCAGCCTCGACCATCAGCGGGGCGGCCAGGGGCAGCGCTGCGGGGGTGCGCTCGCCCAGCGCCTTGAGTGTGGATAGCACGGCAGCCGGCTGACCCATCAGGCGTTGCAGGCGCGCCAGTTCAATGCGCGCGCGCGCGGCCTCGGGAGCCGCGGCCACGGCCTGGTCCAGCAGGGCCTGAGCGCCCGGCAGGTCGCCTTGCGCGCTCAGCGCCAGCGCCTGCTCGCACAGGTAGTGGGCTTGCCGGGTGCTGAAGTCGCCCTGATCGGCGTCGTGCATCTTGCGGGCAATGGTGGCGGCATGGGGCCAGTCGCGCGAACGTTCGTAGATGGCCAGCAGCGCCAGGCGGGCCTGGGCCTCGAACGGGGTGCCCTCCAGGCGCTGCAGCGCATCTTCGGCGCGGTCGAGCAGCCCGGCCTTGAGGAAGTCGAGCGCCAGTGCATGCTGGGCGCGTTCGCGGTCAGTACGGCTCAGGTCGCCGCGCGAGAGCAGGTGCTCGTGCACACGCACGGCACGGTCGTATTCGCCCCGGCGGCGAAACAGGTTGCCCAGGGCGAAGTGCAGCTCGGAGGTGTCGGGGTCGTTCTGCACGGCCTCGATGAAGGCGTCGATGGCTTGGTCTTGCTGCTCGTTGAGCAGGAAGTTCAGACCCTTGAAGTACGCCTTTGGGGCGCGGCGGTTTTCGGCGCGCAGCTGGCGCAGGTCAAAACGCGACGCCAGCCAGCCCAGCACAAACGCCAGGGGCAGGCCCAGCAGTATCCAGCTCAGGTCAAATTCCATGGATCGAAGGCAGGTCAGGAGGTGGTGGGGGCACTGCCGGGGTGGCGCTGGCGGCGGGAGGCGCTGCGGGCGCAGGTGCCACAACGACTGCGGCCTGGGCGCGGCGTGCGGCATTGCGGTGGCGCCACCAGCGCGGCACCATGCCCAAGGCCCCGACGACCAGACCTGCGGCGAACGCGGTCAGCACCACCAGCACCAGCGGCGCGCGCCATTGCGTGCCAAAGAAGAAATGCACGGTCGCGTCCTGCTGGTTGTTCAGCGCGAAGGCGAAGAGCGTAAAAAAAATGGCTGCCTTGAGCAGCCACAGGAGGTATTTCATCGGTCTCCCCAGTGGTGGGGCGATTCTAAGAGCTTGGCGCATTAGGCCTGCGCATTGCTGCACGAAGGCCAATACAAGCCAAAACGGCAGCAGGCGCTAGTGAATCATGCGCTTGCTGCTATCAATTTAGTATCAGTTGCCCAGGGGGCCTGTGGCAGGCGGGGCCTTTTCTTCCATTTCGGCCGTGCGTTTGTCCACGGCTTCGCGCAGGGCCTTGCCTGGCTTGAAATGGGGCACACGCTTTTCGGGAATGGCCACAGCCTCGCCACTGCGTGGATTGCGGCCCATGCGGGGAGGGCGGTGGTTGACCGAGAAGCTGCCAAAGCCCCGGATCTCGATGCGGTGCCCGCGCACCAGGGCCTCGCCCACGGCGTCCAGAATGGTCTTGACGGCGTATTCTGCATCCCGGTGGGTGAGCTGGCCGAAACGGGCGGCCAGTTCTTCGACGAGGTCTGAGCGGGTCATGGAATCTTGGGACATGGGCAGGCAGTCTTGGCTGAAAAAAGAGCGGGCGCCGAGGCGCCCGCTGTCTGACCGTTTAACGGGTCAGCGCTTTACTTTTCCGAGTTGTCCAGCTTGGCGCGCAGCAGGGCGCCCAGGCTGGTCGTGCCGGCGCTTTCGCGGCTCGATTGCTGGCTCAGGTTGGCCATGGCGCCTTGTTCGTCAGCCATGTCCTTCTGCTTGATCGACAGCTGGATGTTGCGGGTCTTGCGATCCACGTTCACCACCACGGCCGTAACTTCGTCGCCTTCCTTCAGCACATTGCGGGCATCTTCCACGCGGTCGCGGGAGATTTCCGAAGCGCGCAGGTAGCCCACGATGTCTTCGCCGAGGTCGATTTCAGCGCCACGGGCGTCCACGGTCTTGACCTTGCCGGTCACCGTCTGGCCCTTGTCGTTCACGGTCACGAAGGTCGTGAATGGGTCGCCGTCGAGCTGCTTGATGCCCAGCGAGATGCGTTCGCGGTCCACGTCCACGGCCAGCACGATGGCTTCCACTTCCTGGCCCTTCTTGTAGTTGCGAACAGCGGCTTCGCCGGGTTCGTTCCACGAGAGGTCAGACAGGTGCACCAGGCCGTCGATGCCGGCAGCCAAGCCCACGAACACGCCGAAGTCGGTGATCGACTTGATCGGACCCTTCACGCGGTCGCCGCGCTTCGTGTCCTGTGCGAATTCTTGCCATGGGTTGGCCTTGCACTGCTTCATGCCCAGGCTGATGCGGCGCTTGTCTTCGTCGATTTCCAGAACCATGACTTCGACTTCGTCGCCCAGCGAAACCAGCTTGGCGGGAGCGATGTTCTTGTTGGTCCAGTCCATTTCAGACACGTGCACCAGGCCTTCGATGCCAGGTTCGAGTTCGACGAACGCGCCGTAGTCGGCAATGTTCGTGATCTTGCCGAACAGGCGGGTGCCTTGGGGGTAGCGGCGGTTCACGCCCATCCATGGGTCGTCGCCCATTTGCTTCAGACCCAGGGACACGCGGTTCTTTTCGGTGTCGAACTTCAGGATCTTGGCGGTGATTTCCTGACCAGCGGTCACCACTTCGGAAGGGTGACGAACGCGGCGCCATGCCATGTCGGTGATGTGAAGCAGGCCGTCGATGCCGCCCAGGTCCACGAACGCACCGTATTCGGTGATGTTCTTGACCACGCCCTGAACGATGGAACCTTCCTTCAGGGTTTCCATCAGCTTGGCGCGCTCTTCGCCCATGGAGGCTTCCACCACAGCGCGGCGGCTCAGCACCACGTTGTTGCGCTTGCGGTCCAGCTTGATGACCTTGAATTCCATGGTCTTGTTTTCGTACGGCGTCAGATCCTTGATCGGACGGGTATCGATCAGCGAACCGGGCAGGAATGCGCGGATGCCGTTGACCAGAACGGTCAGGCCGCCCTTGACCTTGCCGCTGGTCGTGCCAGTGACGAATTCGCCGGATTCCAGGGCCTTTTCCAGACTCATCCAGGAAGCCAGACGCTTGGCGGTGTCGCGCGACAGGATGGTGTCGCCGTAGCCGTTTTCGATGGAGCCAATGGCCACCGACACGAAGTCACCCACTTGGACTTCGACTTCGCCCTTGTCGTTCTTGAACTCTTCCAGCGGCACGTAGGCTTCGGACTTGAGGCCAGCGTTCACGACCACGAAGTTGTGCTCGACGCGCACGACTTCAGCGGTGATGACTTCGCCTGGGCGCATTTCCGTGCGCTGCAAGGATTCTTCAAAAAGGGCGGCAAAAGATTCGGACATGTGTTTCCTTGCCACAAACAGGATTCCGGTAGCACCATTGCTACCGTTTTTATAGCTGCTTGCGGTGGTTTTTGCGGCAGAGCCGCGGGTTAGGTTATCGATCCACACAACCTGTGCGCTGACGCGCGAGAGGGGCTGCGTGGGCCTGTGGCAAGGCCTTTTGGCACTGCCTGGAGCCCGAGGGCTCCACGTTGTCAGCGCTGCGCAGAAGCTGCGAAGGGCTGACGCTCCTGCCACCAGGCCAATACCTGTTCGACGGCTTGTTCAATCGTCAAATCGGAGTTGTCCAGGACCAGAGCGTCTTGCGCGGGCTTGAGAGGCGCAACGCTGCGGGAGCTGTCCCGTGCGTCGCGCGCTTCCAGATCCACGCGAAGGTCTTCGATACTAGCCGAAAAACCCTTAGAAATCAACTGCTTATAACGGCGCTCTGCGCGGCAGGCGGCGCTGGCCGTGAGATACACCTTCAAGGGAGCCTCGGGGAAGATCACGGTGCCCATGTCGCGCCCGTCGGCCACCAGCCCCGGCAGGCGCTGAAAGCTGTGCTGCAGATCGACCAGCGCAGTGCGCACGGCGGGCAAGGCGGACACGCGCGAGGCGTTCATGCCGGCTTCTTCGGTGCGGATGGCTTCGGTCACGTCGTCGCTGCCCAGCCACACCTTGCCGCCCTCAAACCGCACCGGCAGTGTCTGGGCCAGGGTGGCGATACGGGTTTCGTGGTCAGCGTCTATGGCCAAACCTGCCCGCAGCGCGGCCAGGGCGGTGATGCGGTACATCGCGCCGGAGTCCAAAAAGCGGTAGCCCAGCCGCTGCGCCACCGCCGCAGCCACCGTACCCTTGCCCGAGGCCGTGGGGCCGTCGATGCAGATCACCGGGATGTGGGCGGTCTCGACCTGAGCGACCGAGAACAGGGCCTCGAAGTAGTCCGGGAAGGTCTTTGCCACGCACTTGGGGTCTTCGATGCGCACCGGCAGCCGGGCCGGGTTGAAGGCGGCCAGCGAGAAGCACATGGCCACGCGGTGGTCGTCGTAGGTGTGGATGCTGGCAGCCTTCCAGTCGGTGACCTGGGCCGGGGGCGTGACGCGGATGTAGTCCGCGCCTTCCTCCACCGTGGCGCCGAGCTTGCGCAACTCGGTGGCCATGGCCGCGATGCGGTCGGTTTCCTTCACGCGCCAGCTGGCGATGTTGGTCAGCCTGGTGGTGCCCTGGGCATACAGCGCCATCACGGCCAGCGTCATGGCGGCGTCGGGGATGTGGTTGCAGTCCAGGTCGATGGCCTTCAAGGGCCAGGCGCCGCGTTCGATCTGCAGCCAGTTGGGGCCGCCGGTGACCACGGCGCCCATGGCCCGGGCCGCTTCGACAAAGCGGATGTCGCCCTGGATCGAATCCAGGCCCACACCTTGAATTTTGATCCCTTTTTGGCCGCTAGCGCTAGATGTAATTGCGCCAAGTGCTATGAAATAGCTAGCGGATGAGGCGTCTGCCTCCACATGGATGCTGCCGGGCGACTGATAGCGGCTGCCTGCCGCGATGGTGAAGCGCTGCCAGTTCTGGTGCTCGACCACAATGCCAAAGCGTGCCAGCAGTTGCAGCGTGATGGCGATGTAGGGTTTGGAGATCAGCTCGCCCACCACCTCGATGACGATGGCCTGCGTGCCCGCTGCCAGCGGCAGTGCCATGAGCAGGGCAGTGAGGAACTGGCTGGACACATCGCCGCGCACGCGGATGGGCTCTGCCAGCGCCAGCGCAGGCACACCCTGGCCGTGGGCGATCCTGAGTGGTGGGTAGCCGTCGTTGCCCAGGTAGTCGATCTGGCAGCCTAGCTGGCGCAGGGCATCAATCAGGTCGCCAATCGGGCGCTCGTGCATGCGCGGCACGCCAGACAGCTCGAACTCGCCGCCCAGCAGCGCCAGCGCTGCCGTGAGTGGGCGCATGGCCGTGCCCGCATTGCCTAGGAACAGCTCGGCGGGGGATTGGGGCAGGCGGCCACCCAGGCCCGTGATGCGCACCGTGCTTCCAGCCTCATCCACCGTGCACCCGATCTGGCGCAGGGCGTCCAGCATCACGCGCGTGTCGTCGGACGCCAGCAGGTCGTGCACGGTGGTGGTGCCGTTGCTCAGGGCTGCCAGCAGCAGCACGCGGTTGGAGATGCTCTTGGAGCCCGGCAGGTGGACTTCGCCTGCAGCGGCTTGCAGAGGGGGCAGATCAAGGAATGCGGTGCTGTACATCGATCGATATCTTTCAGCCGGGGCCTCAAAAACTGGCGCGCCCCAGGCGAGGGCACCCGTGGAACTGGCTTGACCAGGCCACCGGGTGCGTCCCCCTTGGGGGAAGGCGCCATAGGCGACTCAGGGGGGATTACTTCCGGGGGTTACTTCCGCTTCGCACCCATGCGCCAATGCGCACGGGTTTCGCTGGCCAGGGTCAGCATGTCTTCAAGTGCCTGGGCATTGCCTTTTTCCATGGCCTGCTCGATGTTACGCAGCGCCTGCTGGAACAGCTTGGACTGGGCAATCAACTCGTCCCGGTTAGACAGCAGGATGTCGCGCCACACCTTGGGGTCGCTGGCGGCAATGCGGGTGAAGTCGCGGAATCCGGGGCCTGCGAGGGACAGAAAGTCGTCACCGTGCGTCTGACCCGTGATGCTGTTCATCATGGCAAACGCGAGCAAATGGGGCAGGTGGCTGACGGCGGCAAAGGCCGCGTCGTGCGACTCCGGCGACATGCTGGTCACGCGGCAGCCCAGCGCTGTCCAGATCTTTTCGGCGTCCTGCAGCTGGGCGGTGAGGGTGCGTTCGGTTGGAGTCAGGATCACCTGGCGCCCGCTGTAGAGGTCTGCCTCGGCGTGTTCCACGCCCGACACCTCGCGCCCCGTGATGGGGTGTGCGGGCACAAAGGAGCCCACCTGGTCCCGCAGCGAACGCTGTGCGGCCTGCACCACATCGGACTTGGTCGACCCCACGTCCATGATGAGCATCTGGGGGGTGACAAGGTGCTTGATGGCCTTGAGGGTGGCTTCGGTAGCCGCCACGGGGACTGCCACCAGCACAATGTCTGCGCCTGCCACGGCCAGCAGGGCAGAGGGTGCCTCGACGTCGATCACGCCCAGCTGGCGGGCGCGGTCGGTGGTGGAGGGCGACTTGCTGTACCCCACCACGCGCTTGACCAACCCGGCCTTCTTCATGGCCAAGGCGAACGAGCCTCCCATGAGTCCGCAGCCGATCAGCCCCAATTGTTCGAACATGGCGACGGCTCCTTATGACGAGACAGGGTAGGTCCCCAGGACCTTGTAGAACGCGCACAGGCTGCGCAGTTCTTCCAGGGCCCGCGCGACATGCGGCTGGGCAGGATGGCCATCGAGGTCGATGTAGAAGTAGTACTCCCACTGGCCCGTGCGGGCAGGGCGCGACTCAAAGCGCGTCATGGACACACCGTGCGTCTTGAGCGGCACCAGCAGGTCGTGTACGGCGCCTGGCCGGTTGGGCACCGAGACCACGAGGCTGGTGCAGTCCTTGCCGGACGGAGGCGGTGTCTGCAGCGTGTGTGGCAGGCAGATGATGGCGAAACGCGTGCGGTTGTAGGCGTCGTCCTGAATGGCGTGGGATACGATGTGCAGGCCGAACTGGGTGGCTGCGCGCTCGCTGGAGAGGGCCGCCCAGGCAGGGTTGGTGGTAGCCAGCCGCGCGCCTTCGGCGTTGCTGGACACCGGGCGGCGCTCGGCGTGCGGCAGGTGCTTGGACAACCAGGCCTGGCATTGGGCCAGCGCCTGCGGATGGGCCAGCACCACCTCGATGCCGTCCAGCGAATTGCTGGTGCGCAGCAGGTTGTGGCGCACCAGCAGGCTGACCTCGCCGACCACATGCGTAGGTGTGTGCAGGAACAGGTCGAGCGAGCGGGTGACCACACCCTCGGTGGAGTTCTCCACGCCCACCACGCCGTACTGCGCGCTACCCGCTGCCGTGGCGTGGAACACCTCGTCAAAGTTGGCGCAGTACATCAGGTCGGCAGCACCGCCGAAGAATTCAATCGCGGCCTGTTCGCAGAATGTCCCCTCCGGGCCGAGCACCGCCACGCGCTGGGGCGATTCGAGCGCCAGGCAGGCGGACATGATTTCGCGCCAGATGGCAGCCACATGCGGGCCCTTGAGCGGGCCGGGATTGGCGTTGGTGATCTTCTCAATGACCTGTGCCACGCGGTCGGGGCGGAAGAAAGGCGTGCCTTCGCGCTTTTTGACCTCGCCCACCTGTTCGGCCACCAGCGCCCTCTGGTTCAGCAGCGTGAGCAGTTGCTGGTCGATGCTGTCGATTTGCACGCGCAGGCTGGCGAGGTCGGGTGAGGCTTGCGGATTGTTCATGGACGGTGGGGTTGCGGTGCGTGCTCGGGGAGCCGTTTTCTGTTGCTGTCGTGTCGGGCGCGCGCTCAGGCGTGCTTTTGCTCAAATTCTCGCATGTAGTCCACCAGCGCCTGCACACCTGACAACGGCATGGCGTTGTAGATGCTGGCGCGCATGCCACCCACGGACTTGTGGCCCTTGAGCTGCAGCAGTCCGCGCTCCTTGGCTCCGGCCAGGAAGGCTTCGTTACGGCTTTCGTCACGCAGGAAGAACGGAATATTCATGCGCGAGCGGCAGTTGGCCGCCACTTTGTTGACGTACAGCTGCGATTGGTCGATGGCGTTGTACAGCAGCGTGGCCTTGGCAATGTTGCGCTGCTCCATGGCGGCCACGCCGGTCAGGCCACCTTCGGTCTGGCGCTTGAGCCACTGGAAGGTCAGCCCGGCGATATAGATGCCCCAGGTGGGCGGCGTGTTGTACATGGACTGGTTGTCGGCCACGATTTTGTAGTCGAAGGCGCTGGGGCAGGCGGGGAGGGCATGGCCCAGCAGATCTTCGCGCACGATCACCAGCGTGAGGCCAGCGGGCCCCAGGTTCTTTTGCGCGCCGCCAAAGGCCAAGCCCACGCGGCTCCAGTCCACAGGCCGCGAGGCCACATGCGACGAGAAATCGATCACCAGAGGCGCATCGCTGCCCAGCGCCTTGAGGTCGGGCAACTGGTGGAACTCCGTGCCGTGGATGGTTTCGTTGCTGCACAGGTGCAGGTAGCTAGCGCCCCGGCTTACCGTCCAGGAGGCTGGGTCCGGCACGGTGGTAAAGCCCGTGTCTTCGCCCGTGGCGACGATGTTGACTTCGGACGCGTACTTGCGCGCTTCCTTTTGCGACTTCTGGCTCCAGCTGCCGGTCACCACAAAATCAACCACACCTGCGCGCGACAAGTTGAGCGGAACGATGGCGTTTTCGGCCAAGCCACCGCCTTGCATGAAGAGGATCTTGAAATGCGACGGAACGGCCAGCAGCTCGCGCAGGTCGGCTTCCGCCTTTTCGTAGATAGATAGAAACTCCTTGCCGCGGTGGCTCATCTCCATCACGCCCATGCCACTACCGTGCCAGTCCAGCATCTCGGCGGCGGCTTGTTCCAGGACTTCGGAGGGGATGGCGGCGGGGCCAGCGGAGAAGTTGTAAGGACGTGTCATGTTCAGGGCTAAAAATGCATCAGGCGCTTATTCAATAAGCGCCTGATGCTTTGCTTTTGATAGCGTTTGCAGGGCGTTTTAACGCCCTGCGGTGGTCAGGCGTCGGGGGCTTCGGGGGCGGGGGATGCGCCGCCGCTGTCTGGGCCTGCGTCCCCATCGGCTTCTGCATCTGTCACATTGGCATCGTTCTCCACAATGCGCTGCAAGCCGCTGAGTTTGGAGCCCTCGTCCAGTGCGATCAGCGTCACGCCCTGCGTGGCACGGCCCAGCTCGCGAATCTCGCTCACGCGGGTTCGCACCAGCACGCCCTTGTCGGTGATCAGCATGATCTCGTCGTCAGCATGCACCAGCGTGGCCGCAACGACCTTGCCGTTGCGCTCGCTCTGCTGGATGGCGATCATGCCCTTGGTGCCACGACCATGACGGGTGTACTCGACGATGCTGGTGCGCTTGCCGTAGCCGTTCTCGGTAGCGGTCAGCACGCTCTGCGTCTCGTCTTCGGCGACCAGCATGGCGATCACGCTCTGGCCGTCCTCCAGCATCATGCCGCGCACACCACGCGCTGCTCGGCCCAGCGGACGCACGTCGTTCTCGTCAAAGCGTACGGCCTTGCCACCGTCGCTGAACAGCATCACATCGTGTTTGCCATCGGTGAGGGCTGCGCCGATCAGGTAGTCACCGTCATCCAGGTTCACGGCGATGATGCCGCCCTTGCGGGGGTTGCTGAACTCGTCCAGCGCAGTCTTTTTCACGGTGCCCATGCTAGTCGCCATGAACACGAAACGGTCGGCCGGGAAGCTGCGCATGTCGCCGGTGAGCGGCAGCACCACGTTGATCTTCTCGCCGTCCTGCAGAGGGAACATGTTGACGATGGGGCGACCACGCGAGCCGCGCGAGCCGGCGGGCACTTCCCACACCTTGAGCCAGTACAGGCGGCCCCGATTGGAGAAGCACAGGATGTAGTCGTGCGTGTTGGCGATGAAGAGCTGGTCGATCCAGTCGTCTTCCTTGGTCGCCGTGGCCTGCTTGCCGCGGCCGCCACGCTTCTGGGCGCGGTACTCGGACAGGGGTTGGCTCTTGATGTAGCCCGTGTGGCTGAGCGTCACCACCATGTCGGTGGGGGTGATCAGGTCTTCGGTGGAAAGGTCCTGCGCACTGTATTCAACGATAGAGCGGCGTGCGCCCAGCTTGTGCTGACCGAATTCCTGCTTGATGGAGGTGAGTTCGTCGCCGATGATGACTGAAACGCGCTCGGGCTTAGCCAGGATGTCCAGCAGGTCTTCGATGACCGCCATGACTTCCTTGTACTCGGCCACGATCTTGTCCTGCTCCAGGCCCGTGAGGCGCTGCAGGCGCATCTGCAGGATTTCCTGGGCCTGCGTTTCGGACAGTCGGTACAGGCCATCCTGGCCCATGCCGAATTCTTTTTCCAGGCCTTCAGGGCGGTAGTCGTCAGCGTTGATCACGCCGCCTTCGGCGCGCGTGCGCGTCAGCATCTCGCGCACGAGCTTGCTGTCCCACGAGCGGGTCATCAGCTCGGCCTTGGCCACTGGGGGCGTTGGAGCGTTGCGGATGATCGCGATGAAGTCATCAATGTTGGCCAGCGCTACGGCGAGGCCTTCGAGCACATGACCACGGTCGCGCGCCTTGCGCAGTTCGAACACCGTGCGGCGCGTCACCACTTCGCGGCGGTGCTGCAGGAAGACGCTGATCAGGTCCTTCAGGTTGCACAGGCGGGGCTGACCGTCGATCAGCGCCACCATGTTCATGCCGAACGTGTCCTGCAGCTGTGTCTGCTTGTACAGGTTGTTCAGCACCACCTCGGGTACTTCGCCGCGCTTGAGTTCGATCACCAGGCGCATGCCCGACTTGTCGGACTCGTCCTGGATGTGGCTGATGCCTTCGATCTTCTTTTCGTGCACCAGCTCGGCCATGCGCTCCTGCAGCGTCTTCTTGTTGACCTGGTAGGGCAGCTCGTCCACGATGATTGCCTGGCGCTGGCCACGGTCGATGTCCTCGAAGTGGCACTTGGCGCGCATGACCACCTTGCCGCGCCCAGTGCGGTAGCCGTCCTTCACGCCATTGATGCCATAGATGATGCCGGCCGTAGGAAAGTCGGGCGCCGGAATGATCTCCATCAACTCGTCAATGGTCGCCTCCGGATTGCGCAGCATGTGCAAACAGGCATCGACCACTTCGTTGAGGTTGTGGGGCGGGATATTGGTGGCCATACCCACCGCAATACCAGCCGACCCATTCACCAGCAGGTTGGGCAGCTTGCTGGGCAATACCAATGGTTCTTTTTCGCTGCCGTCGTAGTTGGGGCCGAAATCGACAGTTTCCTTGTCAATATCGCCCAGCATTTCGTGCGCGATTTTGGCCAGGCGGATTTCGGTGTATCGCATGGCCGCAGCGTTGTCGCCGTCCACCGATCCGAAATTACCCTGTCCATCCACCAGCATGTGCCGCAGCGAAAAATCCTGCGCCATCCGCACAATGGTGTCGTACACCGCCGAGTCGCCATGCGGGTGGTATTTACCAATCACGTCGCCAACGATACGGGCCGATTTTTTGTAGGGTCGGTTCCAGTCGTTGTTGAGCTCATGCATCGCATACAGAACGCGACGGTGCACGGGCTTCAGGCCATCGCGCGCGTCGGGCAGTGCACGGCCCACGATCACGCTCATCGCGTAATCGAGGTAACTGCGCCGCATCTCTTCTTCAAGGCTGATCGGCAGGGTTTCTTTGGCAAACTGGGTCATTGGGACGGCGGAGGCGGCAAAGGAGAGCCATTTTAGGCGTAAGACCGTGTAGCGACGACGCAACATATCGAAGCAATTCAGGTTTTGTCCTACGGGCCCCGAACGGCGTGCACAGCTTTTGCCCTGTTACGTATGGCACAATCGTTTGAACGCTTAGGGTGGTGGTCACCCCAGGCGTCCTGATTCGCAGCGCGGCTGCGGCTTTTTCCCCAAGAGGAGAACCATGAAGAAACTGAACAAAGTGGCGATGTTGTTTGCCTCTGCAGCGCTCGCAACCGCCGCTGGCGCACAAACCGTTGACAACTGGCGCGATGCTTCTGGCCAACTGGTCTGGAAGAACGGTACCAACGAATACTGCTGGCGCGATGCCAACTGGACGCCTGCTACGGCAGCTCCTGGCTGCGACGGCGCAATCGCTGCTCCCGCACCTGCCGCTGCACCAGCTCCTGCTGCTGCTCCAGCACCCGCTGCCGCCCCTGCACCCGCACCCGCACCAGCTCCCGCCGTTGCCACCAAGGTGACCTACGCTGCTGACGCCTTCTTCGACTTCGACAAGTCGGTGCTCAAGCCAGAAGGCAAGGCCAAGCTGGACGACCTGGTCTCCAAGGTCAAGGGTATCAACCTGGAAGTGATCATTGCCGTGGGTCACACTGACTCCGTCGGCTCCGATGCTTACAACCAGAAGCTGTCGGTGCGTCGTTCTGAAGCCGTGAAGGCTTACTTGGTGTCCAAGGGCATCGAAAAGAACCGCGTGTACACCGAAGGCAAGGGCGAAAAGCAGCCCGTGGCCGACAACAAGACTGCCGAAGGCCGTGCGAAGAACCGTCGCGTGGAAATCGAAGTGGTCGGTACCCGCGCCGCTCAGTAATCTTCGGATTGCTGCACAAAAAAGCCCCGCTTGCGGGGCTTTTTTGCGTCTGGGGCTTTTCGCGTGCTCCCTTCATGGACAATCAGCGACATGATCGAAACCGTCAATGCAGATCCGGCCGAACTGGCCAAGTTTTCAGAATTGGCCCATCGGTGGTGGGACCCTGACAGTGAATTTCGTCCATTGCATCAGATCAACCCGCTGCGGCTTGACTGGATTCATGGGCTGAGCGCCTTGACCGGCAAACGTGTGCTGGATGTGGGCTGTGGCGGGGGCATTCTGGCCGACTCCATGGCGCGCAAGGGTGCGGATGTGCTTGGCATTGATTTGGCAACCAAAGCGCTGCGCGTGGCGCAACTGCACGCCTTGGAGGCGGGCACGCAAAATGTGCAATACCGTGAAATCAGCGCCGAGGCGATGGCCGCCGAACAGCCTGCTGGTTTTGATGTGGTGACCTGCATGGAGATGCTCGAGCATGTGCCCGATCCTGCCTCGGTGGTTCGTGCTTGCGCCACCTTGGTCAAACCCGGTGGCTGGGTGTTCTTCTCCACCATCAATCGCAACGCCAAAGCCTTCATGCTGGCCATCGTGGGGGCGGAATACGTGCTCAATATGCTGCCGCGCGGCACCCACGAATACGCCAAGATGATCCGTCCCAGTGAGCTGGCGGGACATTGCCGCAGTGCAGGCCTGGATGTGCTGCACACCAAGGGACTGGAATACAACCCCCTCACGCGTCGCTATTGGCTCAGTGCCAACACCAGCGTCAATTACCTGTTCGCGACGCGTCGCCCGGGCTGATATGGCTACCGTTTTTCATGGCATTCGCGCAGTCCTGTTTGATCTGGATGGAACTTTGATCGACAGCGCGCCAGACCTCGGCGCGGCCGCCGACAAGATGCGCACCGACCGAGGCCTGCCTTCGCTACCCCCCGCCCGATACCGCCCCATGGCGGGTGCCGGGGCTCGCGGCATGCTGGCAGAGGCCTTTGGCATGGGCCCAGATCACCCTGACTTTGCCGTTATGCGTGAAGAGTTTTTTGTGAACTACGAGTCCCGCATGACCGAGCAGACCACCATTTTTGACGGTGTGCCTGAATTGGTTCGCCAGATTCTTGGTCGCAACATGGCATGGGGCGTGGTCACCAACAAGGCCGCACGCTTTACTGACCCGCTTACGCAGGCCATCCCGCTGTTTGCCACCGCCTCGGCCGTGGTCAGTGGTGACACCACGCCGCACGCCAAGCCGCATCCTGCCCCTTTGCTGGAGGCGGCTGCCCGTTTGCGTGTGGCTCCTGAGCATTGCATCTACGTGGGCGACGACGAGCGGGACATCGTGGCGGGCCTGGCAGCGGGCATGGGCACAGTGGCCGCCACCTACGGCTACTTGGGCGCCAAGACCGATCCCTCGGAGTGGGGTGCACACGCCGCAATTAAATCTCCTGGTGAGCTCTTGCAATTGCTCGTGAGCGCCTAAAATAGAAAGCCTAGGGGCTGTCCTGGTTTCGACGTGGGTTCGGGATCAGTGTGGTGCATGTCGAGCTTGAGTCACGCTCGTAAATCTCGATTTAACAAACTAACTGCAAACGACGAACGTTTCGCACTCGCTGCTTAATTGCCAGTGAGCCTTGCAACAGTTGGCCGATGGGCTGGGCAAGGGGGTTCTGAGCAATCAGTGCCTCCCGGCTGCAAGGATAATTACATGGGCTGGCTTCCATCCGGGTACCTTGGGTGGAGGCGAGAAAATAGGGTGCTGGCGGCCCATGTAGCGTGCGACTGCGCGACATGGGTAGCGAGATCCAAATCAGACCGCTAAACATGTAGATCTGCCTGACGAAGGCTTGCGGACGCGGGTTCAATTCCCGCCAGCTCCACCAAATACAAACCCCCAACCGCTCACGGTTGGGGGTTTTTCCTTTTTCACGGTTTTGAGCGTCCGAGCGAGGCTTTTCGCGGTATCCGCTTTATCCGCTCATGCCCGCTGCTGCTTCCGCCATGGAAAGCCGTGATTCAGTCTCTCCGCGTCAATTTGCAGTGGTGCATGTCTCGGCTTCGCACGGGAAACACCAGACAAAGCGGGCCCACATATTGGTCTCCGCAAAATCGACGACCCGCCAGCATCTTTCGCCAGCGCCGCACAAGAAACAAAATGAAATAAACCGAAACTGGGTCGAGACCACGTTCCATGCCACCGCGGGCACCATCAGGGTCATGTTCCATACCGTCTTTGAAAGGACTGCATCATGAAACCCTGGATCAAGAAAACGCTGATGGGCATTTTTGGTGCGTCCATCGCGGTGGGTGGGCTGACGGCCTGCTCCAGCGGGCACCATCAGCGCGGCCCGATGACTGCGGAAAAGATGGCCGAAGTGCGCGGCAAGATGGTGGACCGGGTGAGTAGCAAGCTCGACCTGAACGAGGCGCAAAAGACCAAACTCAATGCGCTGGCCGATCAGCTGGAGGCCCAGCGTGCGGCGTTCATCGGCAAGACGGCAGACCCCCGTGCCGAGGTGCAGGCCATTGTCGCGGGCGACAAGTTTGACCGGGCGCGGGCGCAGTCGCTGCTGGAAGACAAGACGCGCGCGGTGCAGGCCCACAGCCCGGCAGTGGTCAACGCGATGGCTGACTTCTATGACAGTCTGAACCCAGACCAACAGCAAAAAGTGCGCGAGCTGATGCAGCGGCGCAAGGGCTGGATGGCCCGCGGCTAAAGGGCAGGGAGCATTACATGTCACCCACGCTGGAACCTATCCACCGCCTCGCCCAAGGCGTTCGTGTGCATGGGCCTGCGCTGCTGTCGGGGATGCCGGAGCCTCACGATGAGCTGATGTCTCTGGTCTGGGGGCCGCGCTTTGACCGCGAGCATGCGATGGGCCTGGTAGCCCGCCAGCCCTCGGTGGCGGCCCACACTCTGCCCGCCTTGCTGGCGGCTGCCGACCATTTTGACGCGCTCCATGCCGGTGCGCAGGGCCGCTTGCGCCGGCTCATCGTGCGTCACCGCGCATTGTGTGCGGCGGGCGCTTCTGTCGATGAACCCCGTGGGGAGCGCGCCTGACGGTGTGAGAATTGCTCATGCACCGCATATTGCTGATTGACGACGACGCGCAGCTGGGCGCGCCCCTGGCCACTTACTTCCAGCGTTTTGAGCTGGAGCTAGTTCACGCCCTTCGGCCCAGCGATGGCCTGGCGCAACTGACGGCCGGCGGCTTCGACGCGGCCATCCTCGACGTCATGCTGCCGGAAATGGACGGCTTCGAGCTGTGCCGCACCATCCGCAAGCAAGGCGACCTGCCCATCGTGATGCTGACCGCACGCGGCGAGGTGATGGACCGTGTGGTGGGGCTGGAGCTGGGGGCGGACGACTATCTGCCCAAGCCCTTCGAGCCGCGCGAGTTGGTGGCACGCCTGCAGACGGTGTTGCGTCGGCGCCGGGCGCCAGGGCCCGGTGTTGCAACGGGCTCGCTGGAGTTTGAGGGCCTGTCCATCGACGCCGCGCGCCGCAGCGTACAGCGCCATGGCGTGGTGGTGGAGCTGACCGGCACGGAGTTCGACCTGTTGCACCTGCTGGCGCGCGAGCCGGGCAAAGTCTTCAGCCGGGACGACATCCTGAACCAGCTGCGCGGTCATGAAGCCGAGCTGTACACGCGCGCGGTGGACATCGTGGTGAGCCGGTTGCGCAAAAAGCTGGAGCCGCTGGACTGCATCAAGACGCTGCGCAACGTGGGCTATTCCCTGGCCCTGCGCCGCGCTGCCCCATGAAGAAGATTTGTTCTCCCGTCCACGACCCGAACTGCCCCTGGCACCGCCGGGCGCGCCACGCGGTGGGTCATTCGCTGCGCATTCGGCTGGTGCTGGTGTTCATGGCTTTGGCCGTGGCTGTCGCCGTCACGTTCATGGGTGGTGTGCAAAAGGCCGTGTCGGTGGGTTGGCGCGAGGCCGCACGGCCGCTGTTGATGGACTATGTGGACCGCTTGGCGGCCGAGATTGGCAGCCCGCCAAGCATTGAGCGCGCTCAGGCAATCGCCAACCGCCTGCCGCTGACCTTGCGCATCGACGGCCCGCAGATCCATTGGGCCTCGCACCCCGACCAGCAGAACCCTGACTGGATGAGCGACAAGGTCCGCCAGGAAGGCCGCTGGACCGGTGACGAGAACGGACACAGCCTGCTGCGTCGCACGACGGCCGATGGGCACCATATCGAGTTCGGGCTGAACGCGCTGTCCTGGGACAAGCGCCCGCGCATTGCGTGGGGCACGCTCACCGTGCTGCTGCTGCTCACGGCGCTGGCCTATGTGTATGTGCGGCATCTGCTGCGGCCGCTGGACGACATTCGCCAGGGCGCGCAGCGCTTTGGCAACGGCAACTTTGCCCAGCCCATCCCGGTGCGGCATGCCCACCGGCCGGACGAGCTGGGCCAGCTGGCCGAGACCATCAACACCATGGGGGATGACATCCACCAGATGCTGGAGGCCAAGCGCGCGCTGCTGCTGGCGATGAGCCATGAGCTGCGCAGCCCCCTCACACGGGCCCGCCTGAACACTGAGTTGCTGCCCGAAACGGCCGACGTGCAACCCCAACGCCTGGCGCTGATGCGTGACCTGGGCGAGATGGCAGGCCTCATCACCGACCTGCTGGAAAGCGAGCGCCTCGCGGGCCGCCATGCGGCGCTGCACCGCGAGCCCACCGACGTGGCCGAGCTGGCGCGCGAAGTGGTGGCCGACCTGTGCTCCCGCCATGCGGGCGCCGCCGACATTGCCTTGCACACAGCGCCGGACTTGCCCGCAGTACGGCTCGACCGATCCCGCCTGCGGCTGCTGCTGCGCAACCTGCTGGACAACAGCCTGCGCCACAGCGAGTCGGGCGCCTTCCCGCCCGAACTGCACCTGCGGCTGGTGGATGAGGGCAGGGTGCTGGAGCTGGAGGTGCGTGACCATGGGCGCGGCGTGCCCCCCGAGCACCTGCCCCACCTGGCCCAGGCGTTCTACCGCCCTGATACCGCACGCCAGCGCGCCACCGGTGGCGTGGGGCTGGGCTTGTACCTGTGCCGCCTAGTGGCGCAAGCGCACGATGGGCAGCTGAACATGCGCAATGCAGAGCCCGGCCTGTCGGTCACCGTGCGTTTGCCGGTAGTGGAATAGGCCGCCCGCCGGTGGCATAGACAGGCTGGCCTGCGCGCCGGCAGGTGGCGTCGCACCGGCGCGGCCAGAGCAGCGCACAGGCCTGGTGCGCTGGAGAACTGGCCGCACCAGGGGCCCTAGCAGGCCTCACAAGGCAAATTCATAGTCTTTTTGCTCTGTAGCGCTGGTATTTGTTACGCTGATAGCTATCAAATCAGGAGTGGTTTCTGATGCCTGGGGCCACCCGAGAAGTCGCCATCCTCCCTGGCCTCGTTCTTGCTCAGCATCGTCACCCCCTCGCATGAGTCGAATTTTTCAGTGTTTACCCTGTATATACAGGTATGCTGAAACTGTCATCATGGCCTCCGGTACGCAGGTGCGTTCCGGTGGGCAGGGCCAAGGTACTTTCTTCAAACAGGAGCAGATGATGACTCGATCGGTTGTGAAATGGACGTCGCTGGCAGCGGCAGCAGCATGCATGATGGCCCTGGCCGCACCGGCCAAGGCGCAGGACACCAAAATCGTGCTGGGCATGTCCGGCTGGACAGGCTTTGCACCGCTCACGCTGGCCGATAAGGCCGGCATCTTCAAGAAGAACGGCCTGGACGTGGAGATCAAGATGATCCCGCAGAAGGACCGCCACCTGGCCCTGGCCTCCAAGTCGATCCAGTGCGCAGCCACCACGGTCGAGACGCACGTCGCCTGGAACGCCAACGGCGTGCCCATCGTGCAGATCTTCCAGATGGACAAGTCCTACGGCGCCGACGGTATCGCAGTGCGCGGCGACATCAAGAGCTTTGCGGACCTCAAGGGCAAGACCATCGGCGTGGATGCGCCCGGCACCGCTCCGTACTTCGGCCTGGCCTGGATGCTGAGCAAGAACGGCATGAGCCTCAAGGATGTGAAGACCACCACGCTGTCGCCCCAGGCCGCAGCACAAGCCTTTGTGGCGGGCCAGAACGACGCTGCCATGACGTACGAGCCCTACCTGTCCACCGTGCGTGAGAACCCCAGCGCCGGCAAGATCCTGGCCACCACGCTCGACTACCCCATGGTGATGGACACTGTGGGCTGCGACCCCACCTGGCTTAAGGCCAACGGCAAGGCGGCTCAGGCACTGGCCAATTCGTACTTCCAAGCACTGGACATGATCAAGGCCGACCCGACCAAGTCCAACGAGATCATGGGTGCCGCCGTCAAGCAGACGGGCGAGCAGTTCGCCAAGTCGTCGTCCTTCCTGCGCTGGCAGGACAAGGCTGCCAACCAGAAGTTCTTTGCGGGCGAGCTGACCAGTTTCATGAAAGACGCCACGGCCATCCTGCTGGAGGCCGGCATCATCCGCAAGGCGCCTGAAGACCTGAACGTCACCTTTGACGCCAGCTTCATCAAGTAAATAGACGGAAGAAGAGCGCTCCATGTCCGCCGTGCAACCCCTGTCCGTTTCTGAGCCAAAGGCCATCGTGCGCCGGCGCTCGCTGGCCCCGCTGGAGCCTGTGAGCAGCCGATCCCGCTGGATGCTGGGGCTGGCCTTTTTCGCCCTGTTCGTGGCGGTGTGGGCGTTCTTCACCCTGGGCGGCTTCGTGTCGCCCACCTTCCTGGCCAGCCCCGTCACCATGGTGAAAGAAGGCTGGCTGCTGTTCACCGAATACGGCTTCATCAAAGACATCGGCATGACCATCTGGCGCGTGGTCGGTGGCTTCTTCCTGGCAGCGGTCATTGCCGTGCCGCTGGGCATTGCGATGGGCGCGTACAAGGGGGTCGAGGCGTTCTTCGAGCCCTTCATCTCGTTCTGTCGCTACCTGCCTGCTTCGGCCTTCATTCCGCTGCTGATCCTGTGGGCGGGCATTGGCGAGGCGCAGAAAATCCTCGTCATCTTCATCGGATCGGTCTTCCAGATCACGCTGATGGTGGCCGTCACCGTGGGCGGTGCGCGGCGCGACCTGGTGGAGGCCGCTTACACGCTGGGCGCAGGCCACAAGGGCATTGTCACGCGGGTGCTCATCCCTGGCGCTGCGCCCGAGATCGCCGAGACCCTGCGCCTGGTGCTGGGCTGGGCCTGGACCTATGTAATCGTGGCCGAGCTGATCGGCTCGTCCAGCGGCATCGGCCACATGATCACCGACAGCCAGTCGCTGCTCAACACCGGCCAGATCATCTTCGGCATCATCATCATCGGCCTCATCGGGCTGGTGTCCGACTTCGCCTTCAAGGCGCTCAACCACCGTCTGTTTGCCTGGAGTTTTGTGCGATGAGCAGCGTATCCATCCAAGCCGTCTCGCGCACCTTTGAAGGGCACAAGGGCCAGCGCACGCAGGCCCTGCTACCCGTCGATTTTGAAGTGCGTGACAACGACTTTGTCACCATCCTTGGCCCGTCGGGCTGCGGCAAGTCCACGCTGCTGCGCATCGTCGCAGGGCTGGACCACGCGACCAGCGGCCGGGTGCTGCTGGACGGTGTGCCAGTGGAAGGCCCGGGCGCCGACCGCGGCATGGTGTTCCAGAGCTACACGCTGTTCCCCTGGCTCACCATCGAGCAGAACATTCGCTTTGGCCTGCGCGAGCGGGGTATGCCCGAAGCACAGCAAAAAGAGCGCGCCGCGTACTTCATCGCCAAGGTGGGCCTGCGTGGCTTTGAGCAGCACTTTCCCAAGCAGCTGTCGGGCGGCATGCAGCAGCGCACCGCCATTGCGCGCGCGCTGGCCAACGACCCCAAGATTTTGCTGATGGACGAGCCCTTTGGCGCGCTCGACAACCAGACCCGCGTGCTCATGCAAGAGCTGCTGCTGGGCATCTGGGAGGCCGAACGCAAGACAGTGCTGTTTGTCACCCACGACATCGACGAAGCCATCTTCATGGCCAACCGCGTGGCGGTATTCAGCGCCCGGCCCGGCCGCATCAAGACCGAGCTGGCGGTGGACCTGCCGCACCCACGCCATTACACGATCAAGACCAGCCCCGAGTTCATGGACCTCAAGGCGCGCCTCACCGAAGAGATCCGCGCCGAATCCATGGCGGCGGACCTGCACTGATCTGAAACCGCAACAGCTCCGCATCCACCCATGAGCGCCCGTCCATCCCGCCGCACCACCGCCGCTGCACCGCGCAGCACCACGCCTGCCAAGGCAGTGGCCTCTGCGGCTGCGCCCGCGCAGGCCATGGCGCTGTACGAGCAGGTCAAGGACCACATTGCGCGCAAGATCCAGGAAGGCATCTGGCGCGCGGGCGACCGCCTGCCGTCTGAGAACGAACTGGTCACCCAGTTCGGCATCTCGCGCATGACGGTGAACCGCGCGCTGCGCGAACTGGTGGAGCAGGGCCGCATCGTGCGCGTGGCCGGTGTGGGCAGCTTTGTGGCCGAAGACAAGCCCCAATCCACATTGCTGCAGATTGCCAACCTGGCGAGCGAAATCCGCCAGCGCGGGCACGACTACCGCTGCGACGTGCTGGCGGTGGAGCGCACCTCTGCCACGCTGGAGGTTGCCGCCGCGCTGGACCTGCGCACCGGCGAGTCGGTGTTCCACTCGCTGTGCATCCACCGCGAAGACGGCCTGCCCGTGCAGCTGGAAGACCGCCACGTCAACCCACGCCAGGTGCCCCAGTTCGCCGCGCAGGACTTCACGCAACTGCAGCCCTCCGAATACCTGGTGCGCAACGTGCCCTTCGACCAGATCGAGCATGTGGTCGATGCCGTCATGCCCACCGCCGAGCAGGCCGCGCTGCTGGAGATGTCTCCGCAGGAGCCTTGCCTGCTGCTCACCCGCCGCACCTGGTCGCGCGGCGTGCCGATCACCGTGGTGCGCTGCCTGCACCCCGCCACCCGTTACCGCCTGGGCAGCCGCTTCCGAGCCGACGGCAACCCCGTCGCCGGTTGAAATTTTTCGCCAAAAGCACAGAATTTTTTCGCTTGTACCTACTTGTATATACAGGATCAACGCCATGACACAGAACGCATCACCCATCACCCTGCACCCCGGCCGCGTCACGCTGGCCGAGCTGCGCCGCATCCACGCTGGCCCCGTGCAACTGGTGCTCGATGCGTCGGCACGCGCGGGTTTGCAGCAGTCCCTGGCCACGGTGCAGCGCATCGTCGATGAAGACCAGGTGGTGTATGGCATCAACACCGGCTTTGGCAAGCTGGCCAGCACCAAGATTGCGCACGACCGCCTGGCTGAACTGCAGCGCAACCTGGTGCTGTCGCACAGCGTGGGCACGGGCGACCCGCTGCCTGATGACGTGGTGCGCCTCATCCTCGCGACCAAGGCCGTGAGCCTGGCGCGCGGCCACTCGGGCGTGCGGCCTGAGCTGGTGGATGCCTTGCTGGCGCTGGCCAACGCCAATGTGCTGCCGGTGATCCCGGCCAAGGGCTCGGTGGGTGCGTCGGGCGACCTGGCACCGCTGGCGCACATGGCCTGCGTGCTGATCGGCGAGGGGCAGGCCAAGGTGGACGGCAAGGTGGTGTCGGGTGCCGAGGCCATGCGTTCCATCGGCCTGCAGCCCTTTGTGCTGGGCCCCAAGGAAGGGCTGGCGCTGCTCAACGGCACACAGGTGTCCACAGCGCTGGCACTGGCCGGGTTGTTTGGCGCCGAGAGCGTGTTTGCTGCCGCGCTGGTTGCCGGCTGCCTGTCGCTTGAAGCCATCAAGGGCTCGGTCAAGCCGTTTGACGCACGCATTCACGAAGCACGGGGCCAGGCCGGGCAGATCGCTGTGGCGGCTGCCGTGCGTGCGCTGCTCGACGGCAGCGCCATCGACCCCTCGCACCCCAATTGCGGCCGCGTGCAAGACCCGTACTCCATCCGCTGTGTGCCCCAGGTGATGGGTGCGTGCCTGGACAACCTGCACCACGCAGCGCGCGTGTTGACCATCGAGGCGAACGCCGCGTCGGACAACCCCCTGGTGTTTGACAACGGCGACGTGATCTCCGGCGGCAACTTCCACGCCGAGCCCGTGGCCTTTGTGGCCGACATCATTGCGTTGGCCGTCGCTGAGATCGGTGCGATTTCCGAACGTCGCTTGTCGCTGCTGCTGGACCCGGGCCTCTCGGGCCTGCCCGCATTCCTGATCCGAGACAGCGGTGTGAACTCGGGTTTCATGATCGCCCAGGTCACCGCCGCCGCGCTGGCTGCGGAGAACCAGTGCCTCGCCAACCCCAGCAGCGTGACCAGCCTGCCCACATCGGCCAACCAGGAAGACCATGTCTCCATGGCCACCTACGGCGCGCGCCGCCTGGGTGACATGGTGCGCAATGCGGCCGTGATGGTCGGCATCGAGGCCATGGCGGCCGCACAAGGCATGGAGTTCGACCGCTCGCTCAAGAGTTCACCCCTCATCGAAGCGCAATTCGCCGCCATCCGCGAGCGCGTGGCCTACCTGGAGCAGGACCGCTACCTCGCCCCTGACATCGAAGCCATGCGCGCCTGGGCCCAGCAGTCCACATGGCCCGCAGCGCTCACGCAATGCCTGCCCAGCTTCGCCTGATTTTTTCCACGCACACCCACTGATTCACAGGAGCCCACCATGAACGCCAACGACGCCATCATCGCCGCCGCCTCCAACACCGACCCACGCCACGACGCCAGCCGCGTGATCCGTGCGCCGCGCGGCAGCCAGCTGACCTGCAAGAGCTGGCTCACCGAGGCGGCCTACCGCATGATCCAGAACAACCTCGACCCCGAGGTGGCCGAGCGCCCGCAAGACCTGGTGGTGTACGGCGGCATCGGCCGTGCTGCGCGCAACTGGGAATGTTTTGACCAGATCCTCGCCTCGCTCAAGGACTTGAATGACGATGAGACCCTGCTCATCCAGTCCGGCAAGCCCGTGGGCGTGTTCAAGACGCATGCCAACGCACCCCGCGTGCTGCTGGCCAACAGCAACCTGGTGCCCAAATGGGCCAACTGGGAGCACTTCAGCGAGCTGGACCAGAAGGGCCTGTTCATGTACGGCCAGATGACTGCGGGCAGCTGGATCTACATCGGCACGCAAGGCATCGTGCAAGGCACGTACGAAACCTTTGCCGAGGCAGGCCGCAAGCACTTCGGCGGCTCGCTGGAAGGACGCTGGATCCTGACGGCAGGCCTGGGCGGCATGGGCGGCGCGCAGCCGCTGGCCGCTACCTTTGCGGGCGCGGTGTCGCTCAACATTGAGTGCCAGCAAAGCAGCATCGACTTCCGCCTGCGCACGCGCTACGTAGACAAGCAGGCGCGTGATATCGACCACGCGTTGGAGCTGATCCAGCAGCATACCGCAGCCAAAGAAGCCGTGTCGATTGCGCTGCTGGGTAACGCCGCAGAAATCCTGCCCGAGCTGGTGCGCCGCGCCAAGGCCGGTGGCTTGAAGCCCGACCTCGTCACCGACCAGACCTCGGCCCACGACCTGGTCAACGGCTACCTGCCCGCAGGCTGGACGGTGGCGCAGTGGCGCGCCGCGCAGCAGGATGTGACGCAGCATGAGGTGCTGAAGAAGGCGGCGGCCCGGTCGTGTGCGGCGCATGTGCAAGCCATGCTCGACTTCCAGCACATGGGCATCCCGGTGGTGGACTACGGCAACAACATCCGCCAGGTGGCGTTTGACGAAGGCGTGAAAGACGCGTTCGACTTCCCCGGCTTTGTGCCCGCCTACATCCGCCCGCTGTTCTGCGAAGGCAAGGGTCCATTCCGCTGGGTGGCTCTGTCGGGCGACCCAGAAGACATCCGCAAGACCGACGCCAAGATCAAGGAGCTGTTCCCCGAGAACAAACACGTGCACCGCTGGCTCGACATGGCGGGCGAACGCATCGCCTTCCAGGGCCTGCCCGCACGCATCTGCTGGCTGGGCCTGGGCGAGCGCCACATCGCGGGCTTGGCCTTCAACGAGATGGTGAAGAACGGCGAGCTGAAAGCCCCCATCGTGATCGGCCGCGACCACCTGGACACCGGCAGCGTGGCCAGCCCCAACCGCGAGACCGAAGGCATGAAGGACGGCACCGACGCCGTGAGCGACTGGCCGCTGCTCAACGCGCTGCTCAACACCGCAGGCGGTGCCACCTGGGTGAGCCTGCACCACGGCGGTGGCGTGGGCATGGGCTACTCGCAGCACTCGGGCATGGTCATCGTGGCCGACGGCACCGATGCGGCAGCTGCACGGCTGGCCAATGTGCTGGTCAACGACTGCGGCAGCGGCGTGATGCGCCATGCCGATGCAGGCTACGAATTGGCCGTGGAGACTGCCAAGAAACAGGGGCTGAAACTGCCTATGGTGAAGTGAATGGCCAGCTTTGCCAAACGTCTGCAGGAGCGACTGAGCGACGCGCAAGTCGCCGACTTCGCCCGCGACGGCGCCATCTGCATCAAGCAGCTGCTCACGCCCGATGAAGTCGCTCTGCTGCGCGACGGCATCGACGCCAACCTGGCCGCGCCCAGCCCGCGCGCCAAGCTGGCCAGCCGGCCGGATGACCCGGGCCGGTTCTTCGAGGACTTCTGCAACTGGCAGGACATTCCGCAGTTTGGCCGCTTTGTGCGCGACACGCCGCTGGCCCTGGCTGCGCAGCGCCTGATGCAGTCGCGCACCGTGCGGCTGTACCACGACCATGTGCTGGTCAAGGAACCCGGCACGCGGCAAAAGACGCCCTGGCACCAGGATCAGCCCTACTACAACATCGACGGCATGCAGAACATCAGCATGTGGATTCCGGTAGACCCGGTGTCCCGCGCGGCCACGCTGGAGTTTGTGGCGGGATCGCACAAGGGCCCGTGGCTCATGCCGCGCACCTTCATGGACAACCAGGCCAAGTGGTTCCCCGAGGGCAGCCTGCAGGACCTGCCCAACGTGGAGGCTGACCGCGATGCCTTCCCCATCGTGGGCTGGGAGATCGAGCCCGGTGACGTGGTGTGTTTCCACATGCTCACGCTGCACGCAGCGGGTGGGGTGGAAGGGCCCCGTCGCCGTCGGGTGTTCTCGGTGCGCTTTCTGGGCGACGACACGCGCCATGCGCCCCGGCCGTGGAAGACCTCACCCGAGTTCCCCGGCCTGGCCGATGAGCTGCCCGCCGGGGCTGAGATGGACCACCCGCTGTTCCCCCTCCTGGTGGATGGCAACGACGTGCCACAGGGAGAACGGGTGTGATGCAGTTTCTGGACCTGGCCGCCACACCCTCGGTGCCCTGGAAAAACGGCGGCGGCAGCACGCGCGAGCTGGCGTGCTGGCCGCCCGGCGCGGGCATGGACAGCTTTGCATGGCGCGTGAGTGTGGCCACCATCGCCCGCCCCGGGCCGTTCTCAGCCTTTCCGGGCGTGGACCGGCAGATCATGCTGCTGGAGGGCGATGGCGTACAGCTGCAAGCCGGAGCAGGACAATGGCAGCACGCGCTGACGCAGCGCTGGGAGCCGTTTGCGTTCTCCGGCGAAGAGCCGGTGGACTGTCGCATGCTCGGCGGTGTTTCTACCGACTTCAACCTGATGCTGCGCCGGGGAGAGTGGGGCGGGAGCCTGCAGGTGCTGCGCGATGTGCCGCCCGCAGAGGGGGCTGCCGCTGGCCTGTGCATGGTGCTGCAGGGCACGTGGCGATATGAGGACAGCGATGGCCGCCCAGCGCGGATGTTGGCAGCGGGGCAGGGCCTGTGGTGGGTGAGCGAAGGGGGCGAAGCTGCGCCGTTGATCACTCCCGTGCGCCGCGCCGAAGGCGCCATGTCTGCCGATGACGCACCGGTGCTGGCCTGGGTGGCCTTGCACAGGGGCTCAACACCATAATTTGAATCAAATGGGCTGCAAGCGCTAGTGGAATATGCGCAAGTAGCTATATAAAAGATAGCAAATTGATCCATGAACACAGCAGCAAGTAGCAACTCGCAGAGCGTGGTCCCGCCAACATCTTCCGCGCCCAGTGCCGATGGCGTGTGGACTCACCTGCGGCCCGTGGCCGCGTTGTGGTCGGCGGATGTGCCGGTGCCCGAGGGCGCGCTGGCGTGTGTGGTGGTGCAGGGCGGCGCTGTGCAGTGGGTGGGCCCGCAGGCCCAGGTGCCTGCGGCGTTTGCCGCCTTGCCCCGCTTTGACGGTAAAGGCGCCATCACCACACCCGGCCTGGTCGATTGCCATACCCACCTGGTGTACGGTGGGCAGCGCGCCAACGAGTTTGCGATGCGGCTCGCAGGCGCCACATATGAAGAGGTGGCCAAGGCGGGCGGGGGCATTGTGTCGTCGGTGCGCGCCACGCGCGAGGCCAGCGAAGACGAGCTCTTTGCGCTGGCTGCGCCGCGCCTCCAGGCGCTGCTGGATGAAGGCGTTTGTGCGGTTGAGATCAAGTCCGGCTACGGCCTGGCGCTGGAGCACGAACGCAAGCAGCTGTGCGTGGCCCGCCGTCTGGGCGAGGCCTTTGGCGTGACGGTGCGCACCACCTTCCTCGGCGCGCATGCGCTGCCGCCCGAATACGCTGGAAAACCTGGAGGTAGCCAGGACTACACCGACCTTGTTTGCAACGAGATGCTGCCTGCGCTGGCGGCCGAAGGTCTTGTCGATGCCGTGGATGTGTTCTGCGAACGCATTGCCTTCACGCTGGCGGAGACCGAACAGGTGTTCCAGGCTGCGCAAAAGCTGGGCATTCCCGTCAAGCTGCATGCCGAGCAACTGTCCGACATGGGGGGCTCGGCGCTGGCCGCGCGCTACGGTGCACTGTCGTGCGACCACATCGAACACCTGTCGGCCGACGGCATCGCTGCCATGAAGGCCGCAGGCACCGTGGCCGTGCTGCTGCCCGGTGCCTTCTACACGCTGCGTGACACGCACCTGCCACCCATCGCGCAGTTGCGCGCAGCCGGCGTGCCCATGGCCGTATCTACCGACCACAACCCTGGCACGTCGCCCGCGCTCAGCCTGCTGCTCATGGCCAACATGGCCTGCACGCTGTTCCGCCTGACGGTGCCCGAGGCGCTGGCCGGCATCACCACCCACGCCGCGCGCGCGCTAGGACTGCAAGACACGCACGGCCTCATCGCATCTGGCAGACCGGCCAACTTTGTGCTGTGGCCCGTGGGCGAGGCGGCCGAGCTGGCCTACTGGCTGGGCCAGAAGCCCACCTGCACCATCGTGCGGCAAGGGCGCATTCACGGAGTCATGCCATGACGCAACAGCTGTTCGCCACCGATGCCTTGCTGCCCACGGGCTGGGCGCGCAATGTGCTGATCACCTGGGATGGGGCAGGGCGCATCACCGCCGTTACGCCCAACGCGCAGCCCGCCAGTGCCGCCGTGGCCCCGGGCCCCGTGCTGCCCGGCATGCCCAATCTGCACTCGCACGCCTTCCAGCGCGCGTTTGCGGGCCTGACCGAGTACCGGGGGGAAAGCCAGGACAGCTTCTGGAGCTGGCGCAACCTGATGTACCGCTTTGCAGCGCGCATCACGCCCGAATCGCTGGAGGCCATTGCGACCTGGCTGTATGTGGAGATGCTGGAGGCGGGCTACACCAGCGTGTGCGAGTTCCACTACGTGCACCACGACCAGGGCGGCACGCCCTATGCCGATGACGCCACGCTCTCGCTGGCACTGCTGCGTGCGGCGCAGCGTGCGGGCATCGGCATCACGCTGCTGCCGGTGCTGTACCAGACGAGCGGCTTTGGCGCCAAGCCACCGCGTGCGGACCAGGCACGCTTCACCCGCAGCACGGACAACATGCTCTCCTTATTGGAGCGCCTTGCGCCCGCTGCACAAGCGCAAGGGGCCGTTTTGGGCCTGGCACCGCATTCATTGCGTGCAGTGCCGCCCGACAGTCTGGCGGCTGCCGTGCAGGGCCTCACGGCACTCAATGCGCAAGCGCCCATTCACATCCATATTGCCGAGCAGACGCAGGAGGTGGATGACTGCGTGGCCTGGAGCGGCCAGCGCCCGGTGCAGTGGCTGCTGGAGCACGCACCCGTGGACGAGCGCTGGTGCCTGGTGCACGCCACGCACATGACCCCGCAGGAGTACCAGGACGCAGCCCGCACAGGCGCCGTGGCAGGTATCTGCCCCACCACCGAGGCCAATCTGGGCGACGGTATCTTCGACATGCCACTGTGGCTGCAGCATGGTGGACGCTGGGGCGTGGGCTCGGACAGCCATGCCTGCGTGAATGCGGCGGAAGAATTGTTGATGCTGGAATACGGCCAGCGCCTGTCGCTGCGCCAGCGCAATGTGCTGGCCACCGCCGCGCAACCCGAGGTGGCCACGGCCATGACCTTGCAGGCCGTGCAGGGCGGGGCGCAGGCCGCTGGCCGCGCCATTGGCGGTCTGGCAGTGGGTGAGCAGGCCGACCTGGTGGCGCTGGGTGCGCAGCATGTAGCGCTGCGCGATCTGCCCGCACCCAGCATGTTGTCGGCCCATGTATTCGGCAGCCACCGCACCTCGGCCATCGACAGCGTGTGGGTGGCGGGCCAGCAGCGCATTACGGGTGGCCGGCACACGCTGCACGATGCGGCGGCCCATGCGTTTGTGGCGGCACGCTCGGCCACCATTGCACCCGATTGAAGCGTCCGATTGAAGCGTCCGATTGAATTCATACCCGTGAGCTTGTGATGACCGATACCTCTCCACCTCCTTTTGTCTTTTACCCCGGCACTGCGCCGCTGCTGGTGTCCATGCCCCATGCAGGCACCTACGTGCCGCCCGCGCTGGCTGCGCGCTTCACGGATGAGGCCCGCCAGGTGCCTGACACCGACTGGCACATGGAGCGCCTCTACGCGTTTGCCAAAGACCTGGGGGCGTCCATCCTCGTGGCCACGCACTCGCGCTATGTGGTCGACCTGAACCGCCCGCCCGATGGCGCCAGCCTGTACCCTGGGCAGAGCGTCACCGGCCTCTGCCCGGTCGATACGTTCGACGACACGCCCATCTACGCAGCAGGCGATGTGCCCGATGACGCAGAGATCGCTGCGCGCCGTGAGGCCGTCTGGGCGCCGTACCACGCGCAACTGCGTGCCGAGCTGGACCGCATCCGTGCGCAACACGGTGTGGCGGTGCTGTGGGACGCCCACTCCATCCGCTCGGTGCTGCCGCGCTTTTTTGAAGGCAAGCTGCCCGACCTGAACCTGGGCACGGCCAACGGTGAAAGCTGCGACCCGGCGCTGGCGCAGGAACTGCTGTCCATCGCCAAAGAGGCCCAGGGCTACACCGCCGTGCTCAATGGCCGCTTCAAGGGTGGGCACATCACGCGCCACTACGGGCAGCCCGCGCAGAACATTCACGCGGTGCAGCTGGAAATGACGCAGTGCAGCTACATGCAGGAGGCCCTGCCGTTTGACTACCTGCCCGAGGTGGCTGCGGGCGTGCAACCCCACCTGCGTAGTATGTTGGAGGCCGCGCTGGCCTTTGCGGCAGCGCAATCGGCGTGAGGCTTACGCCCCAGGGCGGGAAGTATCGGTGCTAGTATGGGCTGGTCGGTCCGCCATGGACCGCCGCCCGGGCCCACCCCACATCCACGCAGGGGCCCGTCATCGCGGGAGGAGCCGCACCCCATGGACCCCACCGCGTACTACTACATGCCTTTGTTCAAGCCCGGCACCTTTGTGCAATGGAACCACCAGCGCGAAACCGTGAGCCATGTGGTGGTGCGCCGCCACGCTCTCATGGTGTATCTGGTGGGGCATGAATCCCCTGTGTACCCTGAAGCGCTGCACCTCGCGCCCACCGCCTTCCGGCTCACGCGCACACCCGACACCGACGGTTTGTAAGCGCTTCGCACCGGCCAAGGGGCTGAGGGTCAGCCCCCAGAGCGCTGCGCCATGGCTTCACCCAGCTGGATAGGGCGCGTGGGTGACCACTGCGGGTTGAATTGCAGCGGCCCTTGTGGGAACAGCATCACTACGGTGGAGCCGAGCAGGAAGCGGCCCATTTCTTCACCCCGCTGCAGACTCACTTGGCCCTTCGCGTAGTCCCACTGCCGCAGCACACCGGTGCGCGGCGGGTTCACCTGCCCGTGCCACACGGTGGCCATGCTGCCCACAATGGTCGCACCCACCAGTACCAGCACAAACGGGCCCTGGGCCGATTCAAAAAAGCACACCACGCGCTCGTTGCGCGCGAACAGGCCGGGCACGCCGCGTGCCGTGGTGGGGTTCACCGAAAACAGGTCGCCCGGCACATGCACCATGCGCGTCAGCTCGCCCGCGCAAGGCATGTGGATGCGGTGGTAGTCGCGTGGGCTCAGGTACAGCGTGGCGAAGTGGCCGTTGTCAAAACGTGCCGCAGCAGCGGCGTCGCCACCCACCAGGGCGGTGGTGGAGTAGGTGTGCCCCTTGGCCTGAAAGACCTGGTCCTTGGCGATGGGGCCGAACTGGCTGATGGCGCCATCCACGGGGCAAATCAAATCGGCTTGGGCCAGTGGGCGGGCGCCGGGCTTGAGCGCCCGCGTGAAGAAGTCGTTGAACGAGGTGTAGCTGGCGATGTCGGGGTTGGCCGCCTCGGCCATGTTGACGTTGTAGCGGCCCACAAACCAGCGGATCACCGAGGTGGTGAGGCCGCCCAGCCGGGCCGATGCAAACTTGCCAGCCAGGGTGGTCAGTGCCTGCTTGGGCAGGAGGTATTGCGGCAGAACTGCCAGGCGATCAGACACGGGCGAACCCCTCAAAGACGAAAGCGGACGATTCTATCGGCGGGGCGCCATCGCCCGCACGGGGTCATACCCCGAGGTACTGCTCCAGCAGCAGGGGCTGCGCATGCAGGGCGTCCGAGCTGCCGTCAAACACCACCTGGCCCTTGACCAGGATGACGTTGCGGTCAGTGATCTGCGTGACGTGCTTCCAGTTCTTGTCCACGATCACGCTGCTGATACCGCTGTCTTTGATGAGGCTGCAGATGCGCCAGATCTCGCGTGCGATTAGCGGTGCCAGGCCTTCGGTGGCTTCGTCAAGGATGAGCACATCGGGGTTGGTCATCAGCGCGCGGCCGATGGTGAGCATCTGCTGCTCGCCGCCGCTGAGCTGCTGGCCGCCGTGGCCCAGGCGTTCCTTCAGGCGCGGGAAGGTCTCCAGCACGCGCTCGTAGGTCCAGTCGCGCTGGCCGCGCGTGCCTGCGCGGGCGGCCATCTGCAGGTTCTCGACCACGCTCAGGTTGCCGAAGATGCCCCGGCCCTCGGGCACGTAGGCAATGCCCAGACGCGCCACCTCGTAGGGGGGTTTGCCGGTCATGTCGCGGCCGGCCACGGCCACGCTGCCGGAGCGGGGCTTGACCAGGCCCATCAGCGACTTGAGCAGGGTGCTCTTGCCCATACCGTTGCGGCCCATGAGGCCGATGGTCTCGCCCTGGCCCACGGTGAAATCAATGCCGTGCAGGATGTGGCTGCTGCCGTAGAAGGTGTTGATGCCCTTGGCATCGATCCATGGAGTGGTCATGTCAGTGGTCCTCCCCCAGGTAGGCGGCCTGCACGGTGGCATCGGCGCGCACCTCGGGCGGTGTGCCGTGCGCAATCACCTCGCCGTTGACCATCACCGTCAGGCGGTCGGCCAGCGCAAACACCGCATCCATGTCGTGCTCGACCAGCATCATGGCGTGGGCGGGCTTGAGGCGCTGCAGCAGCTCCACCATGCGTTCTGCCTCGGCCACGCCCATGCCAGCCAGGGGCTCGTCGAGCAGCAGCACCTGCGGCTCGGTGGCCAGGGTCATGGCAATTTCGAGCTGGCGCTGCTCGCCGTGGCTCATGGCTCCCGCGATGGCCATGCGCCGGTCTTTGAGGCCTGACAGCTCGATAGCACTTTCAAGACGTGCCCTGGTTGCTCTGTTTTTGATAGTGTCCGAGCGGGTGTCCTGCCACCAGCGCAAGGGGTTCCAGGGTTGCTGCGCATCGCGCGACTGGGCGGCCAGGCGCACGTTTTCGTGCACGGTGAGCGGCAGGAAGATGTTGGTCTTCTGGTAGCTGCGACCCAGGCCCTGGCGTGAGATGCGTTCAGGCGCCCAGCCGGTCACATTGGTGCCACCCAGCAGCACGGTGCCCGAGGTGGGGGGCAGGTCGCCCGAGAGCAGGTTGGTCAGCGTGGACTTGCCCGCGCCGTTGGGACCGATCACCGCGTGGATCTTGCCCCGCCACAGGTCTACCGAGACACCATTGACGGCGGCCAGGCCGCCAAAGCGCTTGGTGACCTTCTGTGCAGACAACAGGACTTCAGCCATGGTGCGATCCCTCCGAGGCCTTGGCTGCGCCCCGCTGCGCAAACATGCCCAGCAGCCCGCGCGGTGCTGCGACCACCACCAGCACGATGAAGCCGCCCATCAGCAGTTGCCAGTGTTTGCTGATGTCCTTGAACACGTGCAGCAGGTACTCGAACGCAAACGCACCCACGATGGCGCCTGCAAAGTTGCCCATGCCGCCCAGGATGACCATCATGATGGCGTGGGCGCTCATGTGAAAGCCCATGAGTTCAGGATTCACATAGCCGGTCTGCGCGCCCCACAGGTACCCCGCCAGGCCCGCCAGCGCCCCGGCAATGGTGAAGGCGGTGAGCTTGTAGCCCCGCGTGCCAAAGCCCATGGCGCGCATGCGGTGCTCGTTGATGCGGATGCCTGCCAGCGCGCGGCCGAGTGGGCTCCACAGCAGGCGGCGCAGCAGCACATACACCAGCACCACCAGCGCCAGTGTGAAGTAGTAGAAGGTCTTGCGGCCCTCCAGATCGAACGGCAGCCAGCCGAACAGCGCCGCATCAGGCCGGAAGTTGATGTACAGGCCGTCCGATCCCCCCAGCACCTTGTTGTCGAAGAACAGGTAGAACACCATCTGCGCAAAGGCCATGGTGACCATGATGAAGTAGATGCCGTGGGTGCGCACCACAAAGAACCCGATCACCAGCGCCACCAGGCCCGACACAGCCACTGCCAGCGGTAGCGACCACCACAGGCTGACCGGCATGTCCGCTGGGGTGAGAAAGGCGAGGGCGTAGCCCGCCACACCAAAGTACGCCGCGTGGCCCAGCGATACCAGCCCGGTCACGCCTTGCAGCAGATCCAGGCTCATGGCAAAGATGGCCATGATCATCATGCGGGTGACCATTTGCACGTAGAAGTCGCTGCCCACCACGGGGAAAAGCAGCAGCGCAGCCAGCCCCAGTGCCAGGGAAAACTGCACGCTGCGCGGCAGTACTTCGATATTGGCGCGGGGGGTGCTCATGAGTTGCCGCCGGGCCGCCCCAAGGCAGCGAAGGCCCCCTCGGGGGGCAGCGAGATACACGAAGTGACGAGCGTGGGGGGAGTCATTGTTTAAACAGGCCCTCGGGTTTCCACAGCAGCACCGCCGCCATCAGCATGTAGACCAGCATGCCCGCTGCCTGTGGCAGCAGCACCTTGCCAAACGTATCGACAAAGCCCACCAGCAGCGCCGCAATGAGCGCACCGCGTACCGAGCCGATGCCACCGATCACCACCACCACAAAACACATGATGAGCACCGATGAGCCCATGTTGGGATACACGCTGGATACGGGTGCAGCCACCATGCCCGCAACCGCCGCCAGGCCCACACCGAGCGCAAACACGATGGCATGGATCAGCTTGATGTTTACGCCCAGGGACTCGGCCATGTCGCGGTTGAATGCGCCAGCGCGGATCTTCATGCCCAGGCGGGTCTTGGAGATCAGCAGGTACAGCGCCACAGCCAGCGCAATGCACACGCCCGAGATGAACAGCCGGTAGACCGGGTAGGAGAGGGTGTCTGTGAGCGGAATCGACCAGTCCAGTACCTTGGGGATGGGCACGCCATGCACATCGTCGCCCCACAGGATGGAGCGCAGTTCTTCAAAGATGTAAATCAGCCCGAAGGTCAGCAGCACCTGGTCCAGATGGTCGCGGTGGTAGAAGTGGCGGAACAGCAGCCATTCGAGCGCCAGCCCGAAGACCACCGACAGCAGCGCGCCGCCTACGATGGCGAGTGCCAGGCTGCCGAAATGCCCCGACAGCGAATATGCGAGGTAAGCCCCCAGCATGTAAAAGCTGCCGTGCGCCAGGTTCACCACGCCCATGATCCCGAAGATCAGCGTGAGCCCGGCCGCCAGCATGAACAGCAGCAGGCCGTATTGCACGCTGTTGAGCAGCTGGATCAGGAACGTCGCGAAATCCATGGAGGGCTGGGTTTGGAGTGCAAAAAATCAACCCGCGCAGAACGAGGCCGGCGGAGGAAGCCCGGCACGCAAGCCGGGCGGTTGGGGCGGAAAATGGGCCGACCGAACGGCTTAGCCCATGCGGCAACCGGCGCCGCTGTCGGCCAGTGCCTTGGCGGCCACGCCGATCACCTTGTTTTCCTTGTTCTCCACCCGGCGCAGGTAGATGTCCTGCACGGGGTTGTGGGACTTGCTCATCGTCCACTTGCCGCGTGGGCTGTCGATGACGGCGCTTTCCATCGCCTTGATGACGGCTGGTTTGGCAGACAGGTCGCCCTTGACCGCGTTGGCGCCCTGCACCAGCAGCAGGCCGGTGTCGTAGCCTTGCACGGCGTACACATCGGGCTGGCTGCGGAAGGCCTTGGCGTATTCCAGGCGGAACTGCTTGTTGCGCGGTGTGTCGAGCGAGTCGCTGTAGTGCATGGTGGTGATGATGCCGTCGGCCGCTGGGCCCGCAGCGTCCAGCACGCCTTCGGTCAGGAAGCCCGAGCCATACAGCGGAATCTTGTCCTTGAGGCCGGCGGCCGCGTAGTCCTTGATGAACTTGGCCGCGCCGCCACCGGCAAAGAAGCAGGCCACGGCATCGGGCTTGAGCGCGGCAATCTCGGTCAGCAGCGCCTGGAATTCGACGTTGGGGAAGGGCAGGCCCAGTTCCTTGACGATGGTGCCACCCGCCTTGGTGTAGCTTTCCTTGAAGCCCTCGAAGGCCTCATCGCCAGCCGCGTACTTCCAGGTGATCCACACGGCCTTCTTGTGGCCCTTTTCGACCATGGCCTTGCCCAGCGCCAATGTGGGCTGGGAATTGCTGAACGAAGTACGGAACACGTTGGGGGCACACAGCGCGCGGGTGGCTGCGTGTACGCCTGCGTTGGGGATCAGGTTGAGCACGCCGGTGTCGCGCGCCACCTTCTGGATACCCATCTGCACGCCCGAGTGCACGGTACCGATCAGCACATCCACCTTGTCGCGCTGCACCAGCTTGCTGGCGTTTTCCACGCCCTTGCTGGGCTCGGACTCGTCATCCACCTTGAACCATTCGATCTCGCGCCCGCCGAGCTTGCCGCCTTGCTGGTCGATGGCCAGGCGCACGCCGTTTTCAATGGCCACGCCCAGCTGGGCAAATGTGCCGGTGTAGGGCAGCATGAACCCCACGCGCACTTTGCCGCTTTGCGCACGCACGATGGAGGGCAGCAGCAGGCCCGTGGATGCTGCGCCAACGAGGGCGGCACTGCGGCTGATGACGAGGCGGCGGGTGGTCATGGGGCTTGTCTCCTTTGTTTAGGCTTAAAGTAATTTACTGCAAGCGTTCGGTGGTGAATACCTATGGGTTACCCGTACCAGCGCTCGTTTCGGGCTTCACGAGCGGGGGTGGCTTCACGGCTTTTTTGTCTTCGCTGCTGAGAGGCCTGACGGATCGGTGCGGCATGGGTGCCAATGTGGATGGTCACTACAGCCCAACGGAAAATTTGAAACATGAATTAAAATGCATGTATTGAATTTTTGTGCAGTATAGAGCGTGTTTTCGGATTGGGGTGGCCGATTTGGGCTTGCGTTCTAGGTAGTTTCCAGCACGGGGCGCAGCAACTCCCCGTCGCACCGAAAACCTCCCGCACCCCAGCAGCATGGCGCTGCCTGCACAATCGTGGTCTGATCATCCGGTCCGTCGCATATGGTCAGACGGCCTGGCCGGGCGATAGCGTTGTGGACTGCACCGTAGCCCACCATCCCGCAGTCTGCGCCGAGTTGATGCAGCTTGCCGCTGTATCCGCATTTTTATTCTGTATGTCTTCTTCTCCCTCCGACCTGTCACCTTCCGCCCCATCCCGGCCGTCTTGGGCGGCTCGCTTGACCGAATGGCTGCGTCATTTCTGGCCCGCCCCGTTGGGCATTGATGGCAAGGAGCGTCTGCGCTTTGTGGTGGGCGCGGTGATCGGTGTGCTGCTCACGGCATGGCTCAGTCGCTGGTGGGCCCAGGGCAATGGCTCGGGCCCGTGGATGGTGGCTTCGCTGGGCGCCAGTGCCGTGCTGGTGTTCGGCATGCCTTCCAGCCCGCTGGCCCAGCCCTGGCCGGTTTTGGGGGGCAGCACGTTGTCGGCGCTGGTAGGGGCGGTCTGTTCTGCGTTGATTTCAGACAAGGCCTTGGCGGGGGCGGTGGCTGTGGGGCTGGCGATTGCGCTCATGGTGCCTTTGCGTTGTCTGCATCCGCCGGGCGGGGCCATGGCCTTGTACGTGGTGCTCACCTCGGGCGATGGCTGGCACCTGGCCGCGTTTCCGGTGCTCTTCAACGTGGTGCTGCTGTTGATTGCCGCCGTGGTCTACAACGGGTTGACGGGCCGCCGCTATCCACACCCCCAGCGCGTCGCGCCGAAGGCGGCAGCAAGCCAGGGGGCCTTCACTGCATCGGACGTGGATGCGGCGCTGGCCCATTACAACCAGGTGCTCGACGTGAGCCGTGCGGACCTGGAAGGGCTGTTGCACCTGGCGGGTCGTGCTGCTTTCCAGCGGACGCTGGGGGAATTGCGCTGCGCGGACATCATGTCGAGCCCGCCGTACGCCGTGGAGGCCGGAGTTTCGCTCAAAGAAGCGTGGGCGCTGATGCGGCTGCAGCAGATCAAGGCACTGCCCGTGGTGGATGCCCAGCGCGACGTCATTGGCATCGTGACGGTGGCGGACTTCATGCGGCTGGCGAATCTGGACACCCACGAGGGGTTGGGGCAGCGCTTGCGCACGCTGGTCATGGGGCGCGGCGGGCAGCCTCAGACTGTGGGCGAGATCATGTCGCACCCGGTGCAGGTGGCGCGTGCGGGGCAGCACGCGATGGATCTGGTCCCCCTGTTTTCGCAGGGTGGCCACCACCACATCCCCATCGTGGATGACGTGGACCACCTCGTGGGCATTATCACCCAGACCGACCTGGTGCGTACGTTGGCCTCCGCAGTGCAGGCGCGATAGCGGGCGGCAGCTGCGGTCCTGATGAATGGGCGCGGCGCCCGCGCCACAGAGGGCACCGGCCGTGCCATAGGCAACTTACAGGTTGTCGCGGTACAATTGACAGGCTTTGCGCAGCGCTGACGCCTGTTCATTGACGCCGTCTCCCGGCCCTCTGCCTGATCTGCGCCCTGGGTGCAGCGACTCCCACCGCCCGCCATGCACCGTGTGTCGAGTTTCGACAACGCTGCAGCTGCCGTGGTGAATGCAAAAAACCGCTCAGGCGCCGACCACAGAACATTTGCTTTGAAGAGATAGAGAAACACATGGCCAAAGAAGAACTCATTGAAATGCAGGGCTCCGTCACGGAAGTCTTGCCGGACTCGCGCTTTCGCGTCACGCTGGACAACGGTCACCAACTGATCGCCTACACCGGCGGCAAGATGCGCAAGCACCACATCCGCATCCTGGCGGGTGACAAGGTGTCGCTCGAAATGTCGCCTTATGACCTGACCAAGGGCCGCATCACCTTCCGCCACCTGGCAGGTCGTGGCCCTGGCCCGTCGTCCAGCCGCTGATCGTTTTTTTTCCCGGTCCGTGGTAGATCGGGGAAGGTTTTTGATTTTTCTGGTTCGTCTTTTGCCATGTCGCGGCCTTTGGGCCTTTCCCCCGTCATCTGTTCGCCTTGCCACTTTCTAAAAAAAGTCAAAAAAGCAGGCGTTGAATCCAAAACGGGGAATTTGGCGGGTTAGAATACGAGCTGTCGGAGCGTAGCGCAGCCTGGTAGCGCATCTGCTTTGGGAGCAGAGGGTCGCGAGTTCGAATCCCGCCGCTCCGACCAATGTTTGAAGGCCTTGCAGCACATGCTGCAAGGCCTTTTTTCTTGCTCGCTTCGAGGCATCGCGTCGGAACAAACAGGCTCACTGGCGGCGGATCAATGCCATGTTCAGCGGGTATGTCGGAAGGCAGGCCGAATCTCCGTACCATTGGCTCCATCGCCCACAGACGCCCGTAGACACTCATTTGCACCTGACCCTGCCGTGTATCGCGCACAGGTGCTTGGCCGCTACCCCCATGACCCTTTCCGTGCATTCCAAAGCAGCTGAGGCTTCTGCAACGCAGCCCTATGGGCCAGACTCCCTTGCCATGCGTCGTTACGACACCGTCGATGCATTGCGTGGCGTAGCGATGGTGTGGATGACGGTGTTCCACTTCTGTTTTGATCTGAGCCACTTCGGTCTGTGGCCACAGAACTTTCGTGTGGATCCTTTCTGGACCACGCAGCGCACATTGATCGTGAGCCTTTTCCTGTTCTGTGCAGGGCTGGGGCAGGCCATCGCCTGGCACCAGGGGCAGGGCTGGCGCAGGTTTGGGCGTCGGTGGATGCAGATCGCCGGGTGCGCGTTGCTCGTATCTGCCGGGTCGTTTGTGATGTTTCCAGCCAGCTTCATCTATTTTGGTGTGCTGCACGGCATGGCGGTGATGTTGCTCATCGCTCGTTGTACCGCTGGTTGGGGGCGCTGGTTGTGGCCGGCCGGATTTGTGGCAGTGGCCTTGCCGTGGGCCGCGCAGCAGCTTCTGACAGGGGTATGGGCAGATGCCGCGCCCTGGTTCAATGGGCGAGCGCTGAATTGGCTGGGGCTGGTGTCACGCAAGCCGTTCACCGAAGACTATGTGCCCGTGTTGCCGTGGCTCGGTGTGCTCTGGTGGGGGCTCGCCGCAGGCCAGTGGGCGGTGCACGCTCGCAAGGGTTGGCTGCAGTGGCGGCTACCCGGCGGGCTCACGCCTTTGGCAACGCTGGGGCGGTGGAGCCTGAGCTACTACATGCTCCACCAGCCGGTGATGATTGGCCTGCTGATGGCGGTGGTGTGGGTGATGGGGCGGACTTGAGCCTCGTGAATTAGGTGGGATTGCGGCACAGCCTGAGCCCATAAAAAAACGCGACCGAGGTCGCGTTTTTTTTGTTGTCAGAACGGCTGAGTGCCCGTTGGCTTATTCCACCTTGGCCTTGGCGCGCAGGTCTTCCTGGAACTTGGCCAGCTTTTGCTGTTGCAGCTGTTGTGCGACTTGTGGCTTCACCTCTTCGAGCTTGGGCAGCTCGGCTTGGCGCACGTCGTCCAGGCGGATGATGTGCCAGCCAAACTGGCTCTTCACGGGCGTCTCGGTCATCTTGCCCTTTTCGAGCTTGACCAGCGCTTCGGTGAATTCGCTCACGTAGCTCGATGGGTTGGCCCAGTCGAGGTCGCCGCCCTTGGCGCCTGAGCCTGGGTCCTTGGACTGCTTCTTGGCGATGTCTTCAAACTTCGCGCCCTTCTTGATGGACGCGATGATGGCCTTGGCGTCGGCTTCCTTTTCCACCAGGATATGGCGGGCCTTGTATTCCTTGCCGCTGTTGGCAGCCACGAACTTGTCGTATTCGGCCTGGATTTCAGCGTCCGTGACGGGGTTCGTCTTCTGGAAGTCGGCGAACAGCTCGCGGATCAGGATGGCCTGGCGGGCCAGTTCCAGCTGGGACTTGTAGTCGGCCGAGGTTTCCAGGCCGCGTTTTTGGGCTTCCTGCATGAAGATTTCACGGGCAATGACTTCTTCCTTGATCTGGCCTTCGATGTCGGGCGTCACAGGGCGGCCCGAGCGTTCCACCTGCTGCTTGAGCGCTTCGACACGCTCCTTGGGAACCGCCTTGCCGTTGACGATGGCGACATTCTGGGCGGAAACGGGCAGGGCCAACGTGCCCAGCACGGCAGCGGCCACCAGGCCGGACAGGAGCTGTTTCTTCATGCGAAATCCAAAAAAATAAGGGGTTTGTTTGCCAGCTGAAATCCGGCAGCTATGGATCTGGGGCCGGTTCAGAGAACTTCAATGGCGAGGGCGTGAACGCCTTGGTCAATAAATTCTTGCAGCGCATCATACACAAGGCGGTGTTGGGCCACGCGGGTGCGTCCTGTAAAGAAAGGTGACGCGATCCGCACCCGAAAATGGGTGCCAAATCCGGTGCCGTTGGCGCCTGCGTGGCCCGCGTGGGCCGCGCTTTCGTCCAGCACCTCCAGGTGGCTGGGGGCGAGGCGGTCGGCCAGTGTCTGGTGCATCTGGTCTGCGATGGAGGTCATGGGCTTTGTGCGCTTTCAGGTGGTGGGCTCATCGCCTTTGAGGTGGGGGGCGATGTAGATGCCCTGGGCTACCAGGAAGAGCAGCGGAAAGACATAGCCCCAGAGCTTGAAGTCCACCCAGGCCTCGGTGCTGAAGTTCATCACCACGTAGGCGTTGATAGCCGACATGAATGCGCAATAGACGATCCAGGCCACGTTCAGGCGCTGCCAGACGGCGTCGGGCAAGTCCAGCTGGCTCCCCAACAGCATCTTGAGAAAGTTCTTCTTGAGCGCCCACAGCGCCACCGCCAGGGCCATCGACATCGCACCGTAGAGCACAGTGGGTTTCCATTTGATGAACCGGTCGTCCTGCAGCACCAGTGTGAGCGTGCCAAACAGCAGGATCAGCACCAGGGTGACCTTGTGCATGGTCTGTAGGCGCCGGTCGATGGCGTAGATGATGGCCATCTGCAAGGCCGTGGCCACCATGAGCACGGCGGTGCCTACGTAGATGCCGTAGAACTTGTAGGCCCCGAAGAACAGCAGGATGGGGAAGAAGTCGATCAGAATTTTCATGGAATCAGCAAGAAATGCCGGGCTTCAGCGGTCTCCGGACTCGAAGTCCAGCGATGCCGAGTTCATGCAATACCGCAGCCCGGTGGGCGCTGGGCCATCTTCAAACACATGGCCCAGATGCGCCCCGCATTGTGCACACACCGTTTCGGTGCGGACCATGCCATGGCTGCGGTCCACGATTTCAGTGATGGCACCGGGGATGGCTTCGGAAAAGCTGGGCCAGCCGCAGCCCGCATCAAACTTGGTGACCGAGTCGAACAGCTTGGCGCCGCAGCAGATGCAGTGGTAGCTGCCGTCAGCCCAGTGGGCTTCGTACTTGCCGGTGAAGGGGCGCTCGGTGGCGGCATGGCGCGTGACCTGGAAGGCCACGGGTTCGGCGCCTTTTTCGCGCAGCACGGCTTGCCATTCGGCATCTGTCTTCTGGATAGGGTGGGTCATGATGAACAGCTGATCTCGATGGAAGACGCCCAGTCGGGCGGGAAGGCGGCGTAGGCGTCGTGCCCTGGGTGCTCGTCAAACGGGCGCTCCAGCAGCCGCTGCAGGGTTTGGAGTTCGCCAAAGTCGCCAAGTTTCGCCGCACGGATGGCCTGTTCGCCCAGGTGGTTGCGCAGCACGAACTTGGGATTGGTTTTAAGCATCAAATCGGCTTGATGCGCTACATCCATATGCCTCGAATGCTCTGAATAGAGTAGCAACCATTGGTCACAGCCGGCGCGGTCTGCAAACAGGTCGCGTACGGGCTCCATGTCTTGGGTGCCCACGGCGTGCGACAGGCGGCGCCAGAAGATGGGGTAGTCCACCCCGTTCTGGGCCAGCAGCAGCAAGATCCCGTCGATGAGTGCGCCATCGCCATCGCTGGCCTCCACCAACCCCAGCTTGGCGCGCATTTGGGCCATGAAGGCTTCTGGGAAAACCGTCTTGTACGACTCCAGCGCCTGCTTGGCCAGGTCCTGGTCGCCGATCAACGGCAGCAGCGCCTGCGCCAGGCAAAACAGGTTCCAGTACGCCACATTGGGCTGGCGGTTGTAGGCGTAGCGGCCTTGCGAGTCGCTGTGGTTGCACACGTGGCCGGGCACAAAAGCGTCCAAAAACTGGAAGGGCCCATAGTCAATCGTCAGGCCCAGGATGCTCATGTTGTCGGTGTTCATCACCCCGTGGCAAAAGCCCACGGCCTGCCACTGCGCCATGAGGCGCGCGGTGCGCTCGCTCACCGCCTGCAGCAGGGCGGCGTAGGGGTTGCCTGCCAGGTCGGTGCCGTCCCGGCATTCGGGGTAGTAGCGGTCGATGACGTAGTCGGCCAGCGTTTGCAGCGCGGCCTCCTGGCCGTTGGCTGCAAAGTGTTCAAAGTGGCCAAAGCGCACAAAGCTGCGTGCCACGCGGGTGACGACAGCAGCGGTCTCGATCTCCTCGCGGCGCACTTGCCCTGGGGAGCCAGTGATGCACAGCGCGCGCGAGGTCGGCACACCCAGGCCGTGCATGGCTTCGCTGCACAAAAACTCGCGGATGCTGGAGCGCAATACCGCACGACCATCGCCCATGCGTGAATAGGGCGTTCGGCCTGCACCCTTGAGCTGGACCTCCCACCCCGAGGCTGTCTCACCGAGCAATATGGCGCGCCCATCGCCCAGCTGGCCGGCCCAGACGCCAAACTGGTGCCCGCTGTACACGCTGGCCAGGGGCCGTGAGCCTGCCAGCAGGCGGTTACCGGTGAAGGCCTGCAGGGCCTCGTCGCTGCGCAGGGCGGCTTCATCCAGCCCCAACAGTTGCGCCACGGCGGGGCTGGTCCCTACCCAATGGGGCGAGGGCAGAGGGGTGGGGCGCAGTTCGGTGAAAAAGTCGGGGCCCAGCGCGGCAAAGCGGTGGTCCCAGGCGAGGCCGAGGTCGGTACGGGCGTCGCTGTCGGCGGTCAGGGTCATGGGCTGGATTGTCTCGCAGGCAGGATGCCCCGGCGCCCACAGGGCCATGGCAGGATGGGGAGGGCCAGCACTGCAACCGCTAGAGCGACGCTGCCGCTGCCAGGAAGGCCGCGCTGGATGTAGGTTGCAGCAGCTGCTGGCGGTACTGGCCTGGGGGCATGCCGAACCAGCGCTTGCAGGCCCTGAACAGGTTGCTCTGGTCGCTGAACCCCAGCTGGTCGGCGACCTCGGCCAGGCTGCGGCGTGGGTCGGCCAGATACTGGCGGGCCAGCTCGCTGCGGGTGTCGTCCAGCAGTTGCTGAAAACTCACCGACTCTGCCTGCAGCCGGCGCTGCAGGGTGCGGTCGGTCAGGTGCAGGCGTGCCGCCACGTCCTCGCGGCGCGGTTCGCCCAGGTGCAGCATGCGCGATATCTCGGTGCGCACCTTGGCGCTGACCAGCGACTGGCCCAACGGGCCCAACTGCCCCAGCTCGGCCTCCACCAGTTGTTCGTGCAGCGCCCACAGGCTGGGGTTGTGGGTGGGGATGGGTTGCAGCAGGTCGGCTTCGGCCATCAGAAAGCGGTTCACCGGCTGGCCAAAGCGGGGTGGCACGCCGAATGCCGCGCGATGCCGCGTGTCGTCGGCCGGTGCTGGGGTGACCAGCTCCACGGCCAAGGGTGTGAGGTCGCGCCGGGTGAGCCAGTCGCACAGCGTCAGCAGGGTGAGCACCGCAAACTCCACCCGCTGCCGCGGTATGGGGCGCGAGGCGCCGATGTGGTTGAGCACCAACCAGTAGCCGCGCGGGTCCCGCTCCATCGAGAACGTGGTGGCGTCCGAGATCAGCGCCATGTGGCGGTCCAGGTGCCGGAAGCCTTCGAGCAGATTCGGCCCCGAGGCCAGCGCGTGGCCCACCAGGTCCAGCTTGCCGTAGCGGGCGGCCAGTTGGCGGTCCAGGCCCAGCCCTGGGCGGGCGTAGTGCTGGGCCGCGGCCTCCCACAAGCGACTGACGCGGTCCACATCCACGCGGGTGTGGGGGTGTTGCAGGCTCTCCAGATCGATGTCGACCTGAGCACACAGAGCCTGCACCGGCAGGCCCTCGGCCGCAAACAGCTCGGCAATACCGCGCACCCAAGCGGCAGAGCTGGTGCGCTGCGGCAGCGGGTTCATGGGCAAGCCCCTGTCTCAGGGTTTACGCGCGGGTGGTGTTCTGAAGTCACTGTTTTGGTGTGGTTGCGATAGTGGGTTGCAGGCCAGGCGTTTCCACAATCGGCGCCGAGGTCGGGCCCAGGCGCGAGTGTGATGCGTTCTGCAGACCCGCCCCATTCCTGAAAACCCCGAAGGAGACAAACAACATGGCCTATTTTGCAAAGAGCCTGCGCTGGGGCGCAGCCTGTCTCGCCGCTGTGATGACCACGGCGTGTGGTGGCTCTGGCGGTACGCCGCCCGAACTGCGCGAAACCCGCTACGGCATGGTGCGCGGTACGGACGACAGCGCCACCAGCGGCACCTACGCCTGGAAGGGCGTTCCCTACGCCCAACCCCCCGTGGGGCCCCTGCGCTGGCAGCCGCCTGCAGAGCCCGCCGCCTGGACGGGCGAGCGCAGCGCCACCCGATTTGGCAACGCCTGCCTGCAGATGGGCCGCATTTACGGACCAGGGGCCAACAACCGCTTTGACGACACGATTGGCCAGACGCTGAACACGCCGCTGGGCAGCGAAGACTGCCTGACCCTCAACATCTGGCGTCCGGCCACCGCGCAGGACAACCTGCCGGTGCTGGTCTTCATCCATGGCGGTAGTGCCATCTCTGGCTACACCGCCGACCCGGTGTACGACGGCGCGGCGCTGGCCCAATCGGCCAATGCCGTTGTGGTCACGGCCAACTACCGGCTTGATGTGCTGGGGTATCTGCAGTTGCCCGCGCTGCATGCCGGCAACAACGGTAGTGGAGGCAACGCGGGCAGCAGCGCCTATACCGGCAACTATGCGTTGCTGGACGTGGTGCAGGCGCTGCGGTTCGTGCAGGGCAACATCGCCCGGTTTGGCGGCAATGCAGGCAATGTCACGTTGATGGGGCAGTCGGCGGGGGCCATCAATGCCCTGGCGCTGCTGACGGCGCCGCAGGCCAGCGGGCTGTTCCACAAACTGGTGCCGATCAGCGGGGGAATCTCCCTGGCGACCAACTTGCCCGCCGGGTCCATTCCCACACTCAACCCGGTCTCCCGCTATGCCACACAGGCCAGCCAGCTGCTGGCGCATCTGGCCGTGGCCGATGGCCTGGCACCCGCATTGCCAGAAGCCCAGGCCCTGGTGGCCGGTTGGCCCCCCGCGCAGGTGGCCAGCTACCTGCGCGGCAAGGATGCGCGGGTCATCTTGCAGACGGTGCTGGCAAAGGGGCTGACAGGCTCCGGTCCCATCCCGGACGGTGTGGTGGTGCCGGCCGACCCCATCGCCGAGATCGGGGCAGGGCGCTATCAGAAGGTGCCCGTGCTGTCCGGCTACACGGCCGAGGAGGGCAAGCTGTTTGCCCCCTTCCTGGTGCTGCTTGGCGGCAAGCCCGGCATGAAGATCAGCGATGCCGACCGCTTCGCGATGATGCAGCGCTTTGACCCCGATGCGCCCACGACCCTGACTGCGGCGGACATTCTGGATGCGTCCTACCTGCCGGTGACGGCCCCAGGCACGGGCTACAACGCACGCACACAGCTGCTGGGCAATGTGTTCATTGGCGCCAGCCGCGACAACCTGCTGAACGCCCTGCGCAGCCAGCAGAGCAACGTGTGGAACTACCAGTTCAACTGGGCCCAGCAGCCCGCACCGTGGAACGATGTTTACGGCGCGGCCCATGCGTTCGACCTGCCGTTTGTGTTTGGCAACTTCGGTCCCTCGGTGTTTGCGAAGGCGACCAACAGCACCGCCAACCAGCCGGGGCGCCTGGCCTTGTCGCGAGCCATGATGGACAGCTTGCGGGCGTTTGTGCACACCGGTGATCCCAACAACGCCACGCTGGGCCAGACCTGGCAGCCCTGGCCCCGCAAGTTCATCTTTGATGCGGACCAGAAGGCGGTGCGCCTGAGCGTTCAATGACCCTCGCGCTGCAGATGCTGAACAGCTCTTGGCCGAATGCGGCTGGTCAGTGTGCGGCCGTGGCGGCGAGGTATGCGTTCAGCGCCTCGTCGTCCACGATGGCCACACGCCCGAAGTCCAGCGACACGATGCCCATGCCCTCCAGCGAGCGCAGCACCTTGTTCACGGTCTGCCGCGACAGGCCCACCAGTTGCCCCAGCTCCTCCTGTGTGAGGTTGAGCCGCCGCGTACTGCGCCAGAACAGGCGGCTCAAGTACAGCGCCACGCGGTGCTCGGTGGACTGGGTGCGCCCGGCTTCGATGATGGTCATGGCCTGGCCCAGCCGCATGTTCAGGTGCAGCACCAGGAACTGGTTGAACGTCAGACTGGTCTCGCGCAGCGTGGCAAACAGCGGCAGTGGCAGGCACAGCAGGGTGGTGGGGCGCAGCGCCACCACGTGGTACCGGCGGGGCTCCGGCTTCATGGCCGAGCCTTCGCCAAACCATTCGCCATCGGGCACTCCGATGAAGGCGGACGACCGGCCCTGGCTGGTGGGGCTCTGCAGCATCACCAGGCCCGACAGAACGGCATGCCAGCCCTGCACAGCGCTGCCGGCGGGCATCATCACCGCGCCCTTGTCAGCCTGCTCGGCAAACACCTCTTCGCGCAGCCGCTCCTGCATGGCGGCTGGCAGGCCCGCAAACCATGGCTGGGCGGCGATGAAGCGTTGGGCAGAAGGTGCGGCGCAGAGCATGGGCCTGATTGTCGCTGCAGCGGTGCCTGCGGTTCAGGGTATTCCCTTGCCCTTTGTCAGTGGGACGACAAGTGTTGGCAGCCATGCCTGTCGGGCGCACACTCCGCAGCGGTTCACGGGGTCGGCGACGGTGCCGCTGTGCCGCCTCCGATGCCACGCCAGCGCGGTGGTGCGGCGTGCGTGGGTTCATCCCAGTGGCGTGCGGGGGCACGACGCGGGCGACACCCGGACGCCGATACGCGCGCTACGATGACCGTTCCATTCACTACAACATCCAAGGAGTATTCATGCTGGGCTTGATGCAGAGTCAACCGTTGCTGATTTCGTCGCTGATCGAATTCGCAGAGCGCCACCACGGCGACGCCGAAATCGTGTCCCGACGGGTGGAGGGGGACATCCATCGCTACACGTACCGCGACCTCGCCGCACGTGCCCGCCGCCTGGCCAATGCGCTGGATGACTTGAAGCTCCAGTTCAGCGACCGGGTGGCCACGCTGGCGTGGAACGGCTATCGCCACATGGAGATGTATTTCGGCGTGAGCGGATCGGGCCGCGTGCTCCACACCGTCAATCCGCGCCTGCACCCCGACCAGATCGCCTGGATCATCAACCACGCCGAAGACCAGGTGCTGTGCTTTGACACCACCTTCCTGCCCTTGGTGCAGGCGGTGCACGCCAAGTGCCCCACTGTCAAGAAATGGGTAGCGCTGTGCGACGCCGACAAGCTGCCTGCCGACACCGGCATTCCCGGCCTGACCAGCTACGAAGCCTGGATCGGCGCGCACTCGTCCGACTACGCCTGGCCCGAGTTTGACGAGAACTCCGCATCCAGCATGTGCTACACCAGCGGCACCACGGGCAACCCCAAAGCCGCGCTGTACAGCCACCGTTCCACCACGCTGCATGCCTACGCTGCGGCGCTGCCCGATGTCATGTGCCTCTCGGCCCGCGACTCGGTGCTGCCGGTGGTGCCCATGTTCCACGTCAATGCCTGGGGCATTCCGTACTCGGCTGCACTCACAGGCTGCAAGCTGGTGTTCCCCGGCCCGGCGATGGATGGCAAGTCGATCTACGAACTGATCGAAGCGGAGAAGGTGAGCTATGCCGCAGGCGTGCCCACTGTGTGGCAGATGATGCTGGGCCACATGAAGCCTGCAGGCCTCAAGTTCTCCACCCTGCGCCGCACGGTCATCGGCGGCTCGGCCTGCCCGCCCGCCATGATCCACGCGTTCAAGGAAGACTACGGCGTGGAGGTGCTGCACGCCTGGGGCATGACCGAGATGAGCCCGCTGGGCACGCTGTGCACGCTCAAGAACAAGCACCTCGCCATGTCCAAGGACGAGCAGATGAAGATCCTGCAAAAGCAGGGCCGTGCGATCTATGGCGTGGACATGAAGATCGTGGGCGGCGACGGCAACGAGCTGCCCTGGGACGGAAAGACCTACGGCGACCTGCTGGTCAAGGGCCCCTGGATTGTGGGCAGCTACTTCAAGGGCGAGGGCGGCGACCCGCTGGTGCGCGACGCGCAGGGCCGGGGCTGGTTCCCCACCGGTGACGTTGCCACCATCGACGCCGACGGCTTCATGCAGATCACGGACCGCAGCAAGGACGTGATCAAGTCCGGCGGCGAATGGATCAGCTCCATCGACATCGAGAACATCGCCATGGCCCATCCCGCCATTGCCATGGCGGCGTGTGTGGGTATGCCGCACCCCAAGTGGGACGAACGCCCCATCGTGGCCGTGGTCAAGCGCCCCGGTGCGGAGGTCACGCGCGAAGAGCTGCTGGCCTTCTACGAAGGCAAGACGGCCAAGTGGCAGATCCCCGATGACGTGGTGTTTGTCGATGCCATTCCGCTGGGTGCCACCGGCAAGATGCTCAAGACCAAACTGCGTGAGCAGCTCAAGGATTACAAGCTTCCCGGCCTGTGATCAGGGTGGGGCAATGCATGTGTGCGCATCGTTTGCGAACGCCATTTTTTGCACTGCCCCAGGCTGGTGCGCGCTCGGGGGAGCGCAGCGCCAGTCACGTGTGCGACGCTGGTAGGGGCAATCCCTGAGCATCGCTTTGTTGCAACGCGGTACGCTGCGTTGTGTCGATTTACAAGGAGACAAAAGCATGAAGTTCGCTATTAAGGCTGTAGCAGCCTCGGTAATCTTGGCAAGCGCTGGCGGGGCCTTCGCTCAAAAGGGCGAGACGGTCAAAATCGCCTGGCTCGACCCCCTGTCTGGCCTGATGGCAGCCGTGGGAACGAACCAGCTCAAGAGCTTCCAGTTCATCGCAGAAGAGTTCAACAAGAAGAACCCTGCCGGCGTCAAATTTGAAATCATCGGCATCGACAACAAACTGAGCCCTCAGGAAACCACCAGCGCACTGCGCTCGGCCATGGACCAGGGCGCGCGCTACGTGGTGCAGGGCAATGGCTCTGGTCCCGCACTGGCCATCATGGACGCGCTCGAAAAGCACAACGCGCGCAATCCCGGCAAGGAAGTACTCTTCCTGAACTACGCTGCCGTGGACCCAGACCTCACCAACAGCAAGTGCAGCTACTGGCACTTCCGTCTGGACGCAGACACCTCCATGAAGATGGAAGCGCTGACGACCTACATGAAGGACCTGCCAGAGGTCAAGAAGGTCTACCTGATCAACCAGAACTACTCGCACGGCCACCAGGTCTCCAAGTTCGCCAAGGAGATGATGCAGCGCAAGCGCCCCGACGTGCAGTTCGTGGGTGACGACCTGCACCCTCTGGCCCAGGTGCGTGACTTCTCGCCCTACATCGCCAAGATCAAGGCATCGGGCGCTGACAGCGTGATCACCGGCAACTGGGGCTCTGACCTGGCGCTGCTGATCAAGGCCGCGAACGACGCGGGCCTGAACAACGTCAACTTCTACACCTACTACGGCTCCGTCACTGGCAGCCCCACCGCCATGGGCGCTGCTGCCGCAGGCCGCGTGTACATGGTGGCTTACGCCCACATGAACCTGCCTGGCCCGCTGAACCAGATCGTGGTGGACTATAAGAAGAAGTTCAACGACGACATGTACACCGGTGCCGTGTACCACGCCTTCACCATGCTGTCCGAAGGCTTCGTGAAGGCCAAGTCCACCGACCCCGTCAAGGTGGCTGCAGCGTTTGAAGGCATGAAGTTCAAGAGCTTCAATGGTGAAGTCGAGATGCGCAAGACCGACCACCAGCTGCAACAGGGCCTGTTCATTTCCAAGTGGGAAAAAGCCGGCGGCAAGTACCCCATCGACTCGGAAAACACCGGCTACACCTTCGTGCCCCTGAAGTACTACGAACCCTACGTGGCCAGCACGCCCACGTCGTGCCAGATGAAGCGCCCCTGATGTGGCGCTGGCGCTGGGACCCTGTTCCCAGTCGTCAGAACTTCGAGGCCCGACGTACTCGGGCCTTTTTTTTCCCTCCGTGATGAAAAATTCCAATGAATCCTGAGTTTTTCGTGATCTCTTTGCTGAACGGCGTGAGCTACGGGCTCCTGCTTTTCATGCTGAGTTCCGGCCTCACGCTGATCTTCAGCATGATGGGCGTGCTCAACTTCGCACACACCAGCTTCTACATGCTGGGTGCCTATTTCGCGTTCACCATCTCCGGGGTGGTGGGCTTCTGGCCAGCGCTGGTGCTGGCTCCGCTCGTGGTGTTTGTGCTGGGCGCTGCATTTGAGCGCTATGCCTTGCGCCGGGTGCACAAGTTTGGCCATGTGCCCGAGTTGCTGGTCACCTTCGGCCTGTCGTACCTGATCCTGGAAGTCGTGCAGCTGGTCTGGGGCCGCTCCACGGTGCCCTACGGCCTGCCCGAGCAACTGCAGGGGCCGCTGTTCTCGCTGTACGGCACGCAGTTTCCCAAGTCGCGTTCGTTTGTGATGCTGGTGGCGCTGCTGATGCTGCTGTCGGTGTGGCTGCTGCTCACCCGCACCCGCATCGGGCTGGTGATCCAGGCGGCCCTCAAGTACCCCGAGATGGTGGAAGCGCTGGGCCACAACGTGCCGCGCGTTTTCATGCTGGTGTTTGGCGGCGGTGCCGCGCTGGCGGGCCTGGCAGGCGTGATCGGCGGTAACACCTATGTCACCGAGCCTGCGATGGCTGCATCCGTGGGCTCCATCATCTTCGTGGTGGTGGTGGTCGGCGGCATGGGGTCGCTGGCCGGGGCCTTCATTGCCTCGCTGCTGATCGGCGTGGTGCAGACCTTTGCCGTGGCGCTGGACTACTCGCTGATCCACGTCTTCAAGGCAGTGGGTGTGGCCGTGACCGACCAGACCTTCGGCTACCCCTTGCTCAAGCTCACGATTTCCCAGGTGGCGCCCATCCTGCCTTACCTGTTCCTCGTGCTGATCCTGATCTTCCGCCCCAAGGGCCTGTTGGGCACGCGGGAGGACTGAAGCCATGAATTCGACCACTCATCCTGTTTCTGGTGCCACATCGCACTACCGGTTCAAGCCCTGGAACGTAGGGCGCTTTGTGATCTGGACGCTGTTTGCCGTCGCACTGATCGTCGCGCCCATGCTGTTTCGCAGCAGCCTGGCGCTGACCATGCTCTCGCAGATCGGCTACCTCATCATCATCTGCCTGTCGTACAACATGTTGCTGGGGCAGGGCGGCATGTTGAGCTTCGGCCACGCGGTGTACACCGGCCTGGGCTCGTTCATTGCCATCCATGCGATGAACATGGCGGGTAAGGGCAGCTTCAGCATTCCCCTGGTGCTCATCCCCATCGTGGGCGGACTGGCGGGGGCGTTCTTTGCGATCTTGCTGGGTTTTGTCACGACCAAGAAGTCGGGCACCACGTTCGCCATGATCACACTGGGCATTGGCGAGTTGGTGGCATCGATGGCGCTGATGTTCCCCGAGTTCTTCGGGGGCGAAGGCGGCATCACCACCGACCGTGTGTATGGACAGTCGTTCTTTGGCATCACCTTCGGTCCTGCGATTCAGGTGTACTACCTGATTGCCGTGTACTGCTTCATTTGCACGGCGGCGATGTTTGCTTTCACCGGCACGCCGCTGGGCCGCATCCTGAATGCCGTGCGCGACAACCCGGAGCGTGTGGAGTTCATTGGCTACAACACGCAGCGGGTGCGCTACTTCGCGTTCATCATCGCGGGCTTCTTTGCCGGCATTGGTGGTGGCCTGGCCACGATCAACTTCGAGATCGTGACTGGTGCCGACAGCCTGAACGTGGTGCGCTCGGGTGGCTACCTGCTGTTCACCTTCCTGGGTGGGGCCACGTTCTTCTTCGGTCCCATCATTGGTGCGGTGTTGCTCGTGCTGGCGTCGGTGCTGCTGTCCGAGCTGTCCAAGGCCTGGCTGCTGTATCTGGGCCTGGTGTTCCTGTTCATGGTGATGTATGCGCCCGGTGGCGTGGCCAGCCTGATCATGATGAACCTGCGCCTGGCCAAGTTTGGCAAGCTGCGCCAGCTGTGGACCTCGTACCTGGCCCTGGGCGGTACCGCCCTGGTGGGTGTGATGGGCGCGGCCTGCATGATCGAGATGACCTACCACCTGCAGCTCAATGCAGCGCTGGGGCCAGAGCTGACCTTCCTCGGCGCCACGCTCAACGCCAAGGGCTTCACCAGCTGGTTTGGCGCGGTGTTTGTGATGGTGACGGGCTTTGCCCTGTTTGAACTCTGCCGCCGCCAGTTTGTGCGCCAGTGGAGCCGGATCCAGGAAGAAATAGAACATGAAATCAAGCGTGGGGAGGCTTTGTAACCATGGCGGCTGACAACGCAACCTATGCGCTCGAACTGCGCGACCTGCGCAAGAGCTTTGGCAAGACCGAAATCATCCGCGGCGCCAACCTGGCCGTTGCGCCCGGTGAGCGCGTGGCCATCATCGGCCCCAACGGTGCCGGCAAGTCCACGCTGTTCAATCTGATCAGCGGGCGCTTCGCGCCCACCAGCGGCGACGTGATCCTGAACGGCCAGCGCATCAATGGCATGGCGCCGTACGAGATCAACCGGCGCGGGCTTTCGCGCAGCTTTCAGATCACCAACATCTTTCCCAAGCTGTCGGTGTTCGAGAACCTGCGCTGCGGCGTGCTGTGGAGCATGGGCTACAAGTACACGTTCCTGCGCTTCCTGTCGAACCTGCACGATGCCAACGAGCGCGCCAAGCAGCTCATGGAGATGATCAAGCTCGACAAGAAGCGCGACACGCTGGCCATGAACCTCACCTACGCCGAACAGCGCGCGCTGGAGATCGGCATCACCATCGCGGGTGGTGCCAACGTGATCCTGCTGGACGAGCCTACAGCCGGCATGAGCAAGACCGAAACCTCGCGCTTCATCCACCTCATCAAGGAAGTGACCGAAGGCCGCACGCTGCTCACGGTGGAGCACGACATGGGCGTGGTGTTTGGCCTGGCCGACAAGATCGCTGTGGTGGTGTACGGCGAGGTGATTGCCTTTGACACGCCCGACAAGGTGCGCGCCAACCAGCGCGTGCAAGAGGCCTACCTGGGATCGGTCATCGCGGAAGAGCAGGGGGCGGGACACTGACATGCTGAAAATCGAAAATCTCCACGCCTACTACGGCAAAAGCCATGTGCTGCATGGCGTGACCTTTGACGTGCAGCCCGGCGAAATTGTGGCCCTGCTGGGGCGCAATGGCTCGGGCCGCTCCACCACCGCCAAGGCCATCATGGGCCTGGTGGACTGGGAAGGCACCCTCAACTGGAAGGGGCAGGACCTCAACGGCAAAAAGGCCTACGAGATTGCGCACCTGGGAGTGGGCTACGTGCCGGAAAGCCGCGACGTGTTCCCCAACCTCACCGTGCACCAGAACCTGATGCTCGGCCAGAAGGGCAGTGGCAAGAACAGCCGCTGGTCGTTCGACGACATGTACGAGATGTTCCCCCGCCTCAAGGAGCGCCAGCACACCGAGGCGGGCGTGATGTCCGGTGGCGAGCAGCAGATGCTGACCCTGTGCCGCACGCTGATGGGCGACCCCGATCTGATCATCATCGACGAGCCCACCGAGGGCCTGGCGCCCAAGATCGTCGAGCTGGTGGGACAGTACCTGCAGACCATCAAGTCGCGCGGCATTTCGGTGCTGCTGATCGAGCAGAAGCTGACCATTGCGATGAAGATTTCTGACCGCGCACTGGTAATGGGGCACGGCTCCATCGTGTTCCAGGGCACACCGGACAGCCTGCGGGCCGACAGCTACATCCGCAAAGAGTGGCTTGAAGTTTAGCGGGGCGATCCCCCTGAGGCGCTGCGCGCCTTCCCCCTTCTCTCGAATCGCTGCGCGATTCGGGAAAGGGGGACGCAGCCCTCGCTGCGGGGCGGCCCTTGCTCGGCTGCCCTGGTCTCGGGGCGCGCCAGTTTCTAAGGTCCGGGGCAGGGCGGACGCACTGGAAGGCGCTCCGCCAACTGTGATCCATAGAGGCGCCCGGTCTTCGGTGGCGCCTTTTTTTTGCCTGCCGGTGTCTGCTCTTCTGGGGATGTCTGATACCCCCTTGTCCCGCCCGGGACAAATTGACACGCCAAATGGTTTTGAAGTCTCTACAATAAAAACGCACGATCGTTCTTTTTCACTTTCCAAGGAACAACAGCACCATGACCGCTGAATACAAAGTCCACGGCTCCGTTGCCGTGATCACCATGGCCAACCCTCCCGTCAACGGACTCGGTCTGGCGACCCGCCAGGGCATCGTGGACGGCCTTGGCCGTGCCAATGCCGATGCAGCGGTCACGTCCATCGTGATCACTGGTGCCGGTGGTGCGTTCTCTGGCGGTGCCGACATCAAGGAGTTCGGCACCGACAAGTCGCTGCAAGAACCCAACCTGCTGTCGGTGATTGCCGCCATCGAAAATTCGGCCAAGCCCGTCGTGGCCGCTATGCACAGTGTCGCCATGGGCGGCGGGCTGGAGCTGGCCCTGGGCTGCCACTACCGCATTGCCGCGCCTGGCTGCTCCATCGCGCTCCCCGAAGTCAAGCTGGGCCTGATCCCCGGCGCAGGTGGCACGCAGCGCCTGCCCCGCGTGATCGGTGTCGAAGCCGCGCTCAACCTCATCGTGAGCGGTGAGCCCGTCAAGAGCGAAATGATTGCGGGTGTGCCCGGCCAGAAGCTGTTCGACAAGATGGCCGCGTCGGCCGAGTCGCTGGCGGCAGAAGCCCTGGCGTTTGCGCAGAGCGTGGCCGATGCCCGTCCTCTGCCCCTGGTGCGCAACCTGCCTTGCAAGCACCCCGAAGGCGATGCGTACTTCCAGTTCGCGCGCAACATGGTCAAGGGCATGGCCAAGAACTTCCCCGCGCCCGCCAAGTGTGTGGACGCAGTCGAAGCTGCCACCAAGAAGAAGTTTGCCGAAGGCATGCTGGTCGAGCGTGAGATCTTCATCAACCTGATGTGGACGCCTGAGTCGCGCGCACTGCGCCACCTGTTCATGGCAGAGCGTGCAGCCAGCAAGATTCCCGATGTCGCATCCGACACCCCCAAGCGTGACATCAAGCTGGTGGGCGTGATTGGCGCCGGCACCATGGGCGGCGGCATTTCCATGAACTTCCTGAACGCGGGTATCCCCGTCAAGATTCTGGAAATGAAGCAGGAAGCCCTGGACCGTGGCGTGGCCACGATCAAGAAGAACTACGAAGCCCAGGTCAAGAAGGGCAAGCTGAAGCAAGACAAGTACGAGCAGCGCATGGCCCTGCTGAGCACCACGCTGAGCTACGACGACCTCAAGGACTGCGACCTGATCATCGAGGCCGTGTTCGAAGAGATGGGCGTGAAGGAAGCTGTGTTCAAGCAGCTCGACGCTGTGGCCAAGCCTGGCGCCATCCTGGCCTCCAACACTTCCACACTCGACGTGGACAAGATCGCCGCCTTCACCAAGCGTCCGCAGGACGTGGTGGGCATGCACTTCTTCAGCCCCGCCAACGTGATGAAGCTGCTGGAAGTGGTGCGTGGCAAGGAGACCGCCAAGGACGTGCTGGCCACCGTGATGTCCATTGGCAAGAAGATCAAGAAGACCTCCGTGGTCTCGGGCGTGTGCGATGGCTTCATCGGCAACCGCATGATCGAGCAGTACAGCCGCCAGGCCGGCTTCCTGCTGGACGAAGGCTGCACGCCCCAGCAGGTGGACAAGGCCATCGAAAAGTTCGGCTTTGCCATGGGCCCGTTCCGCATGGGCGACCTGGCCGGCAACGACATCGGCTGGGCCATCCGCAAGCGCCGCGCCGTCGAGCGCGCCGACATGAAGTACAGCCGCACCGCCGACAAGCTGTGTGAGCTGGGCCGCTTTGGCCAGAAGACCGGCGCAGGCTGGTACGACTACCAGGCTGGCAAGCGCGATGCGATCCCTAGCGACCTGGTCAACAAGATGATCGAAGACCACCGCAAGGAACTCGGCATCACGCCCCGCAAGATTTCTGACGAAGAAATCGTGCAACGCCTGGTGTTCGCTTTGGTCAACGAAGGTGCGCACATCCTGGAAGACGGTATTGCCAGCAAGTCCGGCGACATCGACATGGTGTACCTGACCGGCTACGGCTTCCCTATCCACCGTGGCGGCCCCATGCACTACGCCAGCGAAGTGGGTCTGTTCAACGTGGTGCAGGCCATGGACCGTTTTGCCAAGAACCCGCTGGACGACGCAGCGTTCTGGAAGCCCGCTCCGCTGCTGGCCAAGCTGGCCGCCGAAGGCAAGGCCTTCCAGTAAGCCGCCCGCGTGCACCCATCTACAGATTCAAAGGAATTCACATGACCTCCGCAGTGATTGTTTCCACCGCCCGCACGCCACTCGCCAAGAGCTGGAAGGGTTCGTTCAACATGACGCACGGCGCCACCCTGGGCGGCCATGCCGTGCAGCACGCCGTGTTGCGCGCTGGCATCGACGGCGCTGACGTGGACGACGTCATCATGGGTTGCGCCACGCCCGAAGGCGCCACGGGCAGCAACATCGCACGCCAGATCGCGCTGAAGGCCGGCCTGCCCATCACGGCATCGGGCGTGACCGTCAACCGTTTCTGCTCGTCGGGCCTGCAGACCATCGCCATGGCTGCCCAGCGCATCATCGCGGGCGAGGCCGATGTGTTTGTGGCCGGGGGCGTCGAAAGCATCTCCTGCGTGCAGCAAGAGATGAACCTGCACATGATCCAGGACCTGGCCCTGGCCAAGCAAAAGCCAGAGATCTACTGGAGCATGCTGCAGACCGCCGAGCAAGTGGCCAAGCGCTACAACATCGGCCGCGAAGCCATGGACGAATACGGCGCTGCCAGCCAGCAAAAGGCTTGCGCTGCCCAGGCCGCCGGCCTGTTCGACGCCGAAATCGCCCCCATCACCGTGACGGCCGGTGTGGCCGACAAGACGCTGGGCCTGATCACCAAGCAAGTCACGGTGAGCAAGGACGAAGGCACGCGGGAAGGCACGACGGTAGAAACCATCAGCGGCCTGCGCTCGGCGCTGCCCGGTGGTCTGATCTCGGCCGGCAATGCCAGCCAGTTCTCTGACGGTGCTGGTGCCTGCGTAGTCACCAGCGAAGAGTACGCCAGCAAGAAGGGCCTCAAGCCCCTGGGCCGTTTCCTCGGCTTTGCGGTGGCGGGTTGCGAGCCTGACGAAATGGGCATCGGCCCCGTGTTTGCCGTGCCCAAGGTGCTCAAGAAGCTGGGCCTTACGGTGCAGGACATCGACCTGTGGGAGCTGAACGAAGCCTTTGCTGTGCAGGTGCTGTACTGCCGCGACAAGCTGGGCATCCCTGCCGACCGCCTGAACGTGAACGGCGGCGCCATTGCCCTGGGGCACCCCTACGGTGTGTCGGGCCAGCGCCTCACGGGCCACGCCCTCATCGAAGGCAAGCGCCGTGGCGCCAAGAAGGTGTGCGTGACGATGTGCATTGGCGGCGGCATGGGCGCCGCCGGCATTTTCGAGGTGCTCTAAACCATGTCCGGGCAGGCCTCCTCGCCACCGCGCACCGACATCCCCGATGTCGTGGTGTCGCCCGAGGTCTTCCTGGCCATGGGGCGTGAGGTACTGGCATCGCAGCCGTTCAGCATCCTGGTGGGGGCGCGGCTGCATGCCTTGTCGCCCGGGCAGTGCGAGCTGCACCTGCCCGTCACGCCCCAGCTGCTGCAACAGCATGGTTTTGTGCACGGGGGCGTGCTGAGCTATGTGGCCGACAACGCCCTGACTTATGCCGGGGGCACCGCCATGCGGGTGCCCGTGGTGACGTCCGAGTTGAAGATCAACTACCTGCGGCCTGCGGTGGGCGAACTGCTCATCGCCCGTGCGCAGGCGGTGCACCATGGCCGCGCGCAGGCCGTGTGCCGCTGCGATGTGTTTGTGGTGCAGGCGGGCACCGAAAAGCTGTGCGCCGTGGCGCAAGGCACCATTGCCGCACTGCCACCGCGCGATGGCGCAGCGCCGGCCCCTGCGGGCGCCTGATGGTGGCAAGGGATGGGAGCATGTTTCTCCTCACTCCTGTGCCGTTTACTCCTTATTTGATAGCTGCTGGCGCATGATTTATCTGCGCCTGCGGCCGTTTTAACCCTGAAATGCCATGAGCCTACGTCCCACCGTCGATTTCCTGCTCTACCAGTGGCTGGACGCCGAGAAGCTGCAAGCCCGCGAGCGCTTTGCGGACCACTCCCGCGAAACCTTCGATGCCGTGCTCGACACCTCCGAGCGCATCGCGCGCGAGAAGTACGCGCCCTTCAACCGCGTGGTGGATACCGAAGAACCCCGCACCGAGACCGAGCCCGACGGCACGCTGCGCGTGGTGCTGCCGCAGGCCACCTACGAGGCACGGCGCGCCTATGCAGAATCGGGCCTCCTGAGCGCCGCGCAGGACTATGACGTTGGCGGCATGCAACTGCCCTACACGGTGGAGGCTGCGGCCAACAGCTTTTTTGCGGCCGCTTCGATCAGCATTGGCTCCAACCTGCTGACCTCGGGCAACGCCAACCTGCTCATGGAGCATGGCACCGACCTGCAAAAGCAGGTGTTTGCGCTCAATGAATTCAACGGCCGCTGGTCGGGCACCATGTGCCTGTCAGAGCCGCAGGCGGGCTCGTCCTTGTCGGATGTCGCCACGCGCGCGGTGCCGGATGGCGAGGGTTTTGAAAGCGACCCGCTGGGCCCGCGCTACCGCCTCAAGGGCAACAAGATGTGGATCAGCTCGGGCGACCATGAGCTGACCGAAAACATCGTGCACCTGGTGCTGGCCAAGATCCCGGGGCCGGACGGCAAGCTGGTGCCTGGCACCAAGGGCATTTCGCTGTTCATCGTGCCCAAGAAGCTCGTGGACACCAACGGCCAGCTGACTGGCGTGCGCAACGACGTGGCGCTGGCGGGCCTGAACCACAAGCTGGGCTGGCGCGGCACCACCAATACGCTGCTGAACTTTGGCGAGGGCAAGTACCCCGTGGATGGCCAGGCAGGCGCCGTGGGCTACCTGGTCGGCCAGCCCGGCAAGGGCCTGCACTGCATGTTCCACATGATGAACGAGGCGCGCATCGGCATCGGCATGGCCGCTACCATGCTGGGCCTGGCCGGCTACTACGCCAGCCTGGACTACGCCAAGAACCGACCCCAGGGCCGGCCCGTGCAGGGCCCCAAGGACGGCGCGGCTGCCGTGGTCAAGGACGCAGCCCAGCCCCAGGTGCGCATCGTGGAGCACGCAGACGTCAAGCGCATGCTGCTGGCGCAAAAGTCGTATGGCGAGGGCGCCTTGGCGCTCAACCTGTTCTGCGCGCGGCTGGTGGACGAGCAACACACGGGCGATGCCGCTGCGGCCGACGAAGCCCGCCTGCTGCTGGAGGTGCTGACCCCCATCGCCAAGAGCTGGCCCAGCGAATGGTGCCTGGAGGCCAACAGCCTGGCCATCCAGATCCACGGCGGCTACGGCTACACGCGCGACTTTCCGGTGGAGCAGTACTGGCGCGACAACCGCCTGAACATGATCCACGAAGGCACCCACGGCATCCAGGCCATGGACCTGCTGGGCCGCAAGGTGCTGATGGAAGGCGGCCGGGGCCTGCAACTGCTGGCCGGGCGCATCAACGCCACCATCGAGCGCGCCATCCAGGTGCCCGCGCTGGCCGCCCACGCCAACGCGCTGGGCAAGGCGCTGCAGGACGTGGGCGCTGCCACCAAGGCCGCCTGGGCCACGGGCCAACCCGCTGATGCGCTGTCCAACGCCGTGCCCTATATGCAGGCCTTTGGCCACACGGTGCTGGCCTGGGTGTGGCTGGACGTGGCGCTGGCCACCCTGGCGGCCGATGCAGCCCTGGCGCTGCCCGCCAGCGTGGGCCGCATGGGCGCCATGCGCTTTTTCTTCCATTACGAGCTGCCCAAGATCGGCGCCTGGCTGCAAGTGGTCAGCACGCGCGACGCGACCTGCGCCAGCTTTCCGGAAGAGGCGTTCTGATGGCGGCTCTGAGCACGTTGCAACGCTTGCAAAAGCTCATCTGGGTGCTGATCTACGGCGGCCTGCTCACGCTGGTGCTGGGCATTGCCACTGCGCGCACCGACGCATCCACTGGCTGGGTACTGATGGTGGGCGGGGGCGTGGTGGCGGCCGTGGGCGTGGTGCTGATCGCCTTGCGCGCGCGGCTCAAGGCCGACCCCCAGGGCTGACGCTGCGGCACCGCTGCAGCCGCCCGGTTGGCCCACTGCGGGGCGGACGCGGCGGCGACACAATGCAGCCTTCTGGCGCCGCACAATGGCTGCCTGTATTCCACCCCCTGGCTGGCGCATCCCAGCGCCGGGCTGTGGTCTGAGAACATCCATCGACTGGCAAAAATCCAAGGAGACATTCACATGACACGCACCATCCAACAACTGTTTGACCTGACGGGCAAGACCGCCCTGGTGACCGGCGGCTCGCGCGGCCTGGGCCTGCAACTGGCGCATGCGCTGGGCGAGGCGGGCGCCAAGATCGTGCTCAGCTCGCGCAAGGCCTCCGACCTGGAAGAAGCCGCTGCCGACCTGAAGGCCGCCGGCATCGAAGCCAGCTGGATCGCCGCCGACTGCGCCAAGGAAGAAGACATCCGCCGCCTGGCTGACGAGACCCTGCAGCGCCTGGGCCACGTCGACATCCTGGTCAACAACGCCGGTGCTGCCTGGGGCGCCCCGGCCGAAGACCACCCCGTGGAAGCGTGGGACAAGGTGATGAACCTCAACGTGCGCGGCTACTTCATCCTGAGCCAGCACGTCGCCAAGCACAGCATGATCGGCCGCCGCAGCGGCAGCATCATCAACGTGGCGTCCATCGCGGGCCTGGGCGGCAACCCCAAGGGCATGAACACCATTGCTTACAACACCTCCAAGGGCGCGGTGATCAACTTCACGCGGGCGCTGGCGGCCGAATGGGGTGGGTACAACATCCGCGTCAACGCGATCTGCCCGGGCTTCTTCCCGAGCAAGATGACGGTGGGCACCCTCAAGGCCATGGGCGAAGAGGCGCTGGCCGCACACGCCCCGCTGGGCCGCCTGGGCGATGATGAAGACTTGAAGGGCCTGTGCGCGCTGTATGCGTCGGATGCGGGCAAGCACATCACCGGCCAGTGGCTGGCGGTGGATGGCGGGGTGAGTATCGTTACTGGAGGGTGAGCATCCCCCTGAGCGGCTGCACCGCTTCCCCCTTCTCTCGAATCGCTGTGCGATTCGGGAAGGGGGACGACGCAATCGCTGCGGGGCGGCCCTTGCTCTGCGTCCCTCGCCTGTGCCGCGCCAGTTTTCGAGTTCGTGTACTGAGGAAATCCCTTGAAAAGTTTCGGTGTCGAAATCCCCTTTGTCAACCACCTCGGCTTCACGCTGCACCGCATGGAGGACGGCGAGTCCGAGCTGCGTTACGAAGCCAGGCCCGAGCACCTGAACTCGTTTGCCGTGACCCACGGCGGCGCGTCGATGACGCTGCTGGACGTGACCATGGCCACGGCCGCGCGCAGCGTGACGCCGGACATGGGTGTGGTCACCATCGAAATGAAGACCAGCTTCATGCAGCCCGCACGCGGGCCGCTGGTGGCCAAGGGGCGGCTGATTCACCGCACGGCCACCATGGCGTTCACTGAGGGCACGGTGTATGACGCCCAAGGCAAGGTGTGCTGCCATGCCACCGGCACGTTCAAGTACGTCAAGCGCCTGCCGGTGGACGGGCGCAATGTGAATGACCTCAAGGTCATCTCCACCGACTGAGTCGGTGGGCGAGGTCACCGGCAGGGTTTAGAGCTTTTTTGCCTGCAAGCGCAATGAATACATGCGCTGTCAGCTATCAAAAACATAGTATTGAATTTTCTGAAGGAGCTTTCCATGCCACGCAACCAACAAATCGTTCTAGACAACCGCCCCCAGGGCGAAGCGGTGGCCAGCAACTTCAAGCTGGTTGCCACCGACACGCCCGCGCTGCAGGACGGCCAGGTGCTGGTGCGCCACCACTACCTGAGCCTGGACCCCTACATGCGTGGCCGCATGAACGAGAGCAAGAGCTACGCCGCGTCGCAGGCCCTGGGCGAAGTCATGATCGGTGGCACCGTGGGTGAGGTGGCCGAGAGCAAGCACCCCAAGTACGCTGTGGGTGACAAGGTGGTGGGCATGGGCGGCTGGCAGGAATACAGCGTGGTCAACGCCGACCAACCCGGCGCGCTGCGCAAGGTGGACACCACCCATGTGCCGCTGTCGCACTACCTGGGCGCCGTGGGCATGCCCGGCGTGACGGCCTGGTACGGCGTGGTCAAGATCATTGCGCCCAAGGAAGGCGACACCGTGGTGGTGAGCGCCGCCACCGGCGCCGTGGGCAGCGCCTTTGCCGCATTGGCCAAGGCCCGTGGTTGTCGCGCGGTGGGCATTGCAGGCGGCGCGGACAAGTGCAAGTACGCAGTGGAAGAACTGGGCTTTGACGCCTGCATCGACTACAAGGAACACAGCGACGTGAAGGCCCTATCCAAGGCGCTGAAGGAAGCCTGCCCCAACGGCATCGACGGCTACTTCGAGAACGTGGGCGGCTGGATCATGGACGCCGTGATGCTGCGCATGAACGCCTTCAGCCGCATCGCCCTGTGCGGCATGATCGCTGGCTACGACGGCGCACCGCTGCCCATGGCCAACCCCGCGCTCATGCTCATCAACCGCATGAAGGTCGAAGGCTTCATCGTGAGCGAACACATGGAAGTCTGGCCCGACGCACTCAAGGAGCTGGGCACGCTGGTCGGCACCGGCAAGCTGCGCCCGCGCGAAACCATTGCCCAAGGCATTGCGGCTGCACCCGAGGCCTTCCTCGGCCTGCTCAAGGGCAAGAACTTTGGCAAGCAACTGGTCAAGCTGATCTGATGATGCTGAAGTGGACCTGGGCCCGCTTTGATGACCTGGGCGTGCATGCGCTGCATGACGCCCTGGCCTTGCGCTGCAAGGTCTTCATCCTGGAGCAGGGCCCGTACCAGGACCCGGACGGTGCCGACAAGCAATCCCACCACCTGCTGGGCTACGACGAGACGGGTGTGCTGCAAGCCTGCCTGCGTGTGGTGGACCCGGGTGTGAACTACCCCGAGCCTTCCATCGGCCGCGTGGTCACCGCCAAGGAGGCGCGTGGCAACGGCACGGGCCGGGCGCTGATGCAGGAGGGCATTGCCCGCTGCAGCCAGGCGTGGCCGGGGCGTGACATCCGTATCAGCGCGCAGGCGCACTTGCGGGGCTTTTACGGCAGCCTGGGCTTCGAGCCCGTGTCCGACGAATACCTGGAAGACGATATTCCGCACGTCGAAATGCTGAGAAAGGCGGGCTGACGCCGCCGCAGCCCCCTCGACCATTCACCCCGCCCACCCGTGAAGGAGCCGACATGACCCTGCCCACCGCCACCCTGGCGCGTACCCATGACGTCTTCAACCAGAGCACGCCGTGGGCGGACGTGAACCTGTTCACTACCAACCAGCCTTTGCAGGACGCGCTGCGCCTGCATGCACCTGGCCTGGGTGTGGCTGACCTCACGGCGCTGGGTGCCGAGATGGGCTCGGCCGAGATGTTGACCCACGCGCGTCTGGCCAACACCCACAAGCCCCAGCTGCGCACGCACGACCGCTTTGGCCACCGCACCGATGTGGTGGAGTTCCACCCCAGCTACCACGCGCTGATGGGCGCCGCGCTGCGCCACGGCCTGCACGCCACGCCCTGGTCGCGCCAGGACACAGGACACGCCCACGTGGAGCGCGCGGCGGGCTTCATGCTGTTTACCGAGGCGGAGCCGTCCATCCTCTGCCCGGTGTCGATGAGCTACGCCGTCACGCCTGCCTTGCGGGGCAACGCCGCCGTCTGGGCCGACTGGAGCAAGGGCCTTGCCGCCACACAGTACGACCCGCGCCTGGCGCTGTTCTCGCAGAAATCCGCGCTCACCATGGGCATGGGCATGACCGAGAAGCAGGGCGGATCGGACGTGCGTGCCAACACCACACAGGCTGTCCACGACGGCGACGATGCCTGGGGCGCGCGCTATCGCATCACCGGCCACAAATGGTTTTTCTCGGCGCCCATGTGCGATGCGTTCCTGATCCTGGCGCAGGCGCCCGGCGGGCTCACCTGCTTCTTCCTGCCGCGTGTGTTGCCCGATGGTGGCGAAGGTGCGGTCAACACCATTCGCATCCAGCGCCTGAAAGACAAGCTGGGCAACCACGCCAATGCCAGCTCCGAGGTCGAGTTCATCGGCGCGATGGCCTGGCGCGTGGGCGAGGAGGGCCGGGGTGTGGCGCAGATCCTGGAGATGGGCACCATGACGCGGCTGGACTGCGCGCTGGGCACCAGCGGGCTCATGCGGCAGGCGCTCAGCATTGCGCTGCACCACACGCGCCAGCGATCGGCCTTTGGCAAAAAGCTCATCGAGCAGCCGCTGATGCGCAACGTGCTGGCCGATTTGGCGCTGGAGAGCGAAGCCGCCACCGCGCTGTCAATCCGCTTGGCCAGCGCCTTCGACAAGAAGGCCACCAGCGAGCACGAAGCCGTGATGGCCCGCCTGCTCACGCCCGTCGCCAAGTTCTGGGTGTGCAAGCGCGGCAGCGTGTTTGCGCAGGAGGCCATGGAATGCCTGGGCGGCAACGGCTATGTGGAGGAGGGCGGCGAGGGCGTGATGGCTCGCATCTACCGCGAGATGCCGCTCAACTCCATCTGGGAAGGCGCGGGCAACATCATGGCGCTGGATTTGATGCGCGCCGTGCGCCGCGCCGACACCGCTGCCGCGCTGGACGCCGAACTGGCACCCGCGCGCGGCGCCCACCCGGCGCTGGACCGTCTGGCCGGCGCACTGCCCCTGCGTGTAGACGCCATGACCACCGAGGCCGAGGCCCGGCGACTCGCCCAGGATGTAGCGTTGGCAGTGCAGGCGGCCCTGTTGTTGCGCAGTGCGCCCGGCGCAGTGTTCCGAGCGTTTTGCGACTCGCGCCTCTCCGGTGACTGGGGCTACAGCTTTGGTACGCTGGGCGCGGGTGTCAACCTTGACGCCATCTTGGACCGCGCACTTCCGGCCTGAGCCATCCCACAGAATTTTGCGGAGAAACCCATGTCCCACCTCATCCTGCACCACTACCCCTCGTCCCCGTTTTCCGAAAAGATCCGTGCGGTGCTCGGCTTCAAGCAGCTGGCCTGGAAGTCCGTCATCATCCCCAGCGTCATGCCCAAGCCCGATGTGGTGGCGCTGACCGGCGGGTATCGCAAGACGCCGTTCTTGCAGATCGGCGCCGACATTTATTGCGACTCGGCCCTGATCTGCGATGTGCTGGAGCATGAGCATCCCGAACCCGTGCTGTATCCGCCGCATCTGAAGGGCGTGTCGCGCGTGTTTGCGCAGTGGGCCGACACCACGCTGTTCTGGGCTGCCATGGCCTACAACCTGCAGCCCAAGGGCGCCGCCGTGTTGTTTGCCAACCTTCCGCCGGCGGCCGCGCAAGTGTTTGGCGAAGACCGCCGCGAGATGAGCGCGGGCATGCAGCGCCTGCGCCCGGCCGATGCCACGGCCGCCTACCGCTCGTACCTGCGGCGTATTGCGCACATGGCAGAGGAACACGACTTCCTGTTCGGCGCCGAGCCTTGCCTGGCCGACTTTGCGGCCTACCACCCGCTGTGGTTCACGCGCCAGTGTGTGCCCGTGATGGCCGACATCTTTGCCGCCACACCCGCCGTGCTGGAGTGGATGGACCGCATCGCTGCGCTGGGCCACGGCCGCATGGAGAAGTTCAGTGCCGCCGACGCCATCACCGTGGCCGCGGGCATGGAGCCGCTGCCGCTGACCGACGACGTGTTCCAGGACGAGCACGGCATCCCGCTGGGTACCCAGGTCACGATTGCCGCCGAGAGCTTTGGCACAGAGCCCACGGAAGGTGAGCTGATTGCCGCCACCCGCACCCGCTACACGCTGCGCCGTACCGACCCGCGTGCGGGCACTGTGCACGTTCACTTCCCCCGCATTGGCTACGTGCTTCGGCCGGTGGCGCACTGAACAACGGCAGCCTTTTTGATCGCACCGCCCCCGATGCGCTCTGCGTGTTCGGGCGGCGTTGGCCGAAGCCGTGTGTCGGCATCAGCGCCCTCCCGTGTTTAACGACTGCACCCCATCATCCATCGACAACCCCTAGGAGACACAAAACATGATCGACAACTTTGCCGGCAAAACCGCCGTCCTCACCGGTGCAGGCTCGGGCTTTGGCCTGGAATGCGCGCGCATTGGCGCCCGCCTGGGCATGAACCTGGTGCTGGTCGATGTGCAGCAGGACGCGCTCGACGCCGCCACGGCCGAGATGCAGGCCGCAGGCGCCCAGGTGCTGGCGCGCAAGGTGGACGTGTCGAATGCCGCCCAGATGGAGCAACTCGCCGCCGACGTGCAGCAGCGCTTTGGCGCACCGCACCTGGTGTTCAACAACGCAGGCGTGGGCGCGGGCGGCCTGGTGTGGGAGAACTCGGTCAAGGACTGGGAGTGGGTGCTGGGCGTGAACCTGATGGGCGTTGTGCACGGCGTGCGCCTGTTCACACCCATGATGCTGGCAGCCGCCAAGGCCGACCCGGCCTGGCGCGGCCATATCATCAACACGGCCAGCATGGCGGGTCTGCTGGCAGCGCCCAACATGGGCATCTACAACGTGAGCAAACACGCGGTAGTGGCCCTGTCGGAGACGCTGTACCAAGACCTGTCGCTGGTCACCGACCAGATCGGCGCCAGCGTGCTGTGCCCCTTCTTTGTGCCCACCGGCATCAACCAGAGCCACCGCAACCGCCCCGGCGACCTGCCCGCCGAAAAGCCCACCAAGAGCCAGCTCATCGGCCAGGCCATGAGCGACAAGGCCGTGGGCAGCGGCAAGGTGACGGCGGCCGAGGTGGCGCAAAAGGTGTTCGACGCGGCAGCGCAGGGCCAGTTCTACATCTACAGCCACCCCAAGGCCCTGGCCTCGGTGCAGACGCGCATGGAAGACGTGATGATGGGCCGCAACCCCACCGACCCGTTTGCCGCCAAGCCCGAGTTGGGCGCGCAGCTGCGCGCGGCACTGCGTGCGGATTGACCAGCGCAACGCGCCCACAGACGCCTGGCGACCGGTGTTTGAATAAAAATGGCTACATGCGCTAGTGCAATATGCGCCAGTAGCTATTAAATGCATAGCATATGTCCCCGGATGCACCGCTGAACGCTGATGCCCACGCGGCCGCGTGGGGCCACGCCCTGTTTGACACAGCGCTTTGCCCCTGCGGCATTGCCTGGGGGCCCGGTGGCATTGCGGCCGTGCAATTGCCCGAGGCCGATGCACCGGCCACCCAGGCGCGCCTGCTGCGCGGGCTGGGGCAGGGCACCTATCCGCAGGTGCTGCCGCCGGCCGTTCCGCCAGCCGTGGTGCGCCATGCCATCGCAGGCATCCAGGGTTTGCTGGCCGGGCAGGCGTTGGACCTGCGGGAGGTGCCGCTGGACATGTCGGGCGTGTCGGCGTTTCACCAGCAGGTGTACGCCATTACACGGGCCATTCCGCCGGGCCAGACGCGCACCTACGGCGAGGTGGCGGAACAACTGGGCGGCAAGGGGCTGTCGCGCGCCGTGGGGCAGGCGCTGGGCCTGAACCCGTTTGCGCCCGTTGTGCCCTGCCACCGGGTGCTGGCAGCGGGTGATAAACCCGGCGGCTTTTCTGCCGGGGGCGGCGCGCTGACCAAGATGCGCATGCTAGAGATCGAAGGGGCCTGCCTGGGCGGTACGCGTTCGCTGTTTGGCAACGCGGACTAGCCCAACGGACTTGCCCCGCCATGCGGCAGTGATCTGTTGCGACGAGGGTCGGCGCGGCTGGCTGCACAAGTGTGTTACGGAGTGCTACATTTGTTGAAGCGCCTGTTTTTTGTGCAGTAGCGAGGCGCCTCGCGCTCTGTGCAGCAAGGCATTGCGTCCAGGGCTGCCGTGGCTGCGCCTTGACCCACCCATCCCTCCGCTCCCGGCCTTCAGGAGAAAGTTGCCCATGTCACCCGAACGCCAACGACTGGCCCGCATGCTGTTTGACGAGTACATCGCCATGTATGCGTCGCGCGATGCCCGGTTGGTGGACCGCTTCAGCGAGAACTTCAGCGGCTTTGCGGGCAGCAGCGACAAGCTCATCAAGTCCCGCAGCGAGTGGGTAGACATCACGCGGCTCGACTTTGCGCAGGTGCCCGGGCATATCGGCATCGAGATGCGCGACATCTTCCCCCAGGAGCTCGGGGCCGACGTGCTGGCCGTGACGGCGTTTTTTCACATCCACCTGCCCAACCCCGATCCGCTGTTTGCCAGTGAGACTGCCCGTTTGGTGCTTGTCTTCCGGCAGGAGGGCGACGACTGGAAGATTGCGCACAGCAGCATTTCCATCCCTTACGGCCTCGCGCGCGACGGCGAGGTGTACCCCGCCAGCCGCCTGCAGCAGCGCAACCAGGAACTGCAGGTCCTGGTGGACGAGCGCACGCAGGCGCTGGCGCAGGCCAACAACCAGCTGCAACTGCTCAGCAACACCGACGGCCTGACGGGCATTGCCAACCGCCGCCACTTTGACCAGGCCCTGGCCCATGAATGGGCGCGCGCCCAGCGGGCCCATGCCCCGGTGTCGCTGATCATGCTGGACGTGGACGTGTTCAAGCACTTCAACGACCACTACGGCCATCTCGCGGGCGATGCCTGCCTGAAGTCCCTGGCCCTGACGCTGGCGCAGACCGGGGGACGCCGCGACGGCGACGTGGTGGCGCGGTTTGGCGGCGAGGAGTTTGTGGTGTTGCTGCCAGGTGCCGATGCCCCCGCTGCGCTGGAGGTGGCCCAGCACATCCAGCAGGCCATCCAGGCCCTGGCCCTGCCGCACGAGGGCGCCCCCCACGGCATCGTGACGGTGAGCTTTGGTGTGGCCACCATGGCGCCCGAGCGCGAGCAACTGGCCGAGGAACTGGTGCGGCGCGCGGACCGCGCGATGTACCGCGCCAAACAAGGTGGGCGCAACCGCATCGAGCAGGCGCCGGAGTCATAGAGCCGAACGGGGCGTGACGGAGCGCCGGCGTCTTTATCGGGCCGCCAGCTTTGCGATCTCTTCCGCTACCCCTCGCACCGTGAGCGGCGCGCAGCCCTCTGCATGGTTGCTGATGGTCACGAAGGCGTTCTGCCCTCGGCCTGTGATACCCGTGATCACTGCGGCCAACGCTGCCCGGGTTTCCAGGTCCGGGTGGTGCAGGCGGTCGTACGGCTCGTAAAGCCGTTCAGCTTCTTCATAGCCGTAGGGGCCATGCACAGGGTTCAGGTTCCAGCGACACACCAGCGGGCCGGGCCACAGCGCGCGCAACATGGGCAACTGGTCCTGCAGCGGCGGCATCTTGGCATGCAGCCCCAGGCAATAGGTGGCGCCCGCTTCGCGCAGCACCGCCGCAAAGTCGGGCGTCAGCCACTCGGGGTCGCGCACCTCCACGGCAATCACGCCGTCAGGCGCCAGGGGGGCCAACGGGGGCAGGGCCAGCAGCATGGCACGCAGACGATCCAGCAAGGCGGGCATGCGGTCCAGCTGCGCCAGGGGCAGCGGGCTGAGCTGGAACACCAGCGCGCCCAGCTTGTGGCCCAGGCCCTGCAACGCGGGCTCCACACACTCACTGCGCGCCAGCTCGGGGCTCAAGAACGCCGGGTTGGGCTGGCGGCCCCGTCCGTCTTCGCTGCGCACCAGGGCGTCTGTCACCACGCTGGGCGCCTTCACCACAAACCGGAAATCGTCGGGCACCTGCGATGCGTAGCGTTCGTACTGGCTCACCGTGAGCGGGCGGTAGAAGCTGCGGTCGATGCTCACGGTGCGCAGCAGCGGGTGCTGGGCGTACACGGCCAGCCCTTGTTTGGAAAGCTGTGTGTCGGAATGCTCGCCTTCCCACACCAGGCCTTGCCAGCCGGGGTAGGTCCATGACGATGTGCCCAGGCGCAACCGGGGCGGCAGGGCGGCGGCGAGGTCGGTCAGCGCACCGTCCGGAGCGATGGGCGCCACGGTGCCAGACCGGGAGCGCCGTGTGGGGGCATCGGTGCCCGGCACGATGGGCGAAGCGGGTGCCGAGGCTGCAGCTTCTGCCGGTTGTGGTTTGGGTAGCGTGTCGCCAAAAAGATCGTCTTGCATGCGCTGGGGTGGGGCGGCTAAGGGCAGAGCGAGGGGTCCAAGGCGCTACGCGCCGCCAAACAGCCCGCTCTCGTCCAGCAGGTCAAACGCGATCTGGGGCTGGGCGTCCATGCTCTTCTTGATGGCTGCCGGAATGGCCTGCCGCGTCTTGCGGCACAGACCCGGCTGTTCGTGCACCAGGATCGCAATGCCTCGCAGGGTGCGCACCTCGTTCGGGCTTTGGGTGATGGACAGGCGAATGCCCAGTTGTTGCTCCATGCGCTCCTGCATCCTGCGCAGGTCGGCCAGGCTCCCCAGGTTCTCCAGCCGCTCCAGCATCTTCTTTTCTTCGCTGCGCGTGAGCATCAGGATGCGCACATCGCTGCCTGGCGTCTGGAGTAGCGCATCCCGGTCGCACACACAGGTGCCGGGAGGGCATTCAGTGCGGATGGGGAAGGGGGGAAGAGACATGGAACGGCGTGTGAACAGTCCTTCATTCTATGAAGGGCTGGCCGTGCCGAGCGTGCGGCTGCCCGTAAGCCCATGCAGTCCACCAACAAAAAGGGCTCCCAGTGGGAGCCCTTTTTGCCTGCCCGCCCCTGCGGTTCAGTTAACACTTCCCATGGCAGCAGCACCCGCACCGCGCGAAGTGCCACCACCATGGGAAGTCCCGCAACTGCTTCAATCCAACTCAAGCAGTTGGTCTGCCAAATTACATGGCGCTGAATTCACCCGAAGGGATCTGGCCGGTGCGCACAGCTTCAGCAGCCTGGGCACGTACGGCAGCACGGTCGGCGGTGGACTTGTAGGTCACCACACGCGAACCTGCGGGTTCCATGCTGTGGGTGCGGGCTTCGGTGACGGCCTCGGCAGCCACTTCAGCGCGGGTGCGGTTCGTGTCGAACTTCAGGGCAAATTGCGAGCCATCGGCTTCGTCAGCATGGGCGCCAAAGGCGGCGAAAGCAACAACAGCAGCGACGGAGAGGAAACGAGCGGTCTTGTTCATGATGAAAATCCTTAAAAGCTAAAAAAGCGTCTCAAAAAAGCCGGGTCAAAAACCATTCCTGAACCGGGTTCGGTGAGTCGCCTTGCGGGTTCGGCTCATCGATGGGTTGAACTGTACGCCGATGGTGTTCACGGAAAAACCATCCAGTCGCAAAATAACTGTTCCAGTATTGAGAACAATCCGCCGCCCCGTCTCCGGGCTGCCAAACTGCCTGTGGCAAACTCGCGCGCTTCGCTTTTTTTGTTTGACCGAGTTTCAGAGAGTCCGCCCCACCCATGCAGCAGATCGTTCGGCAGTTGGCCGCAGAAATCAAAGTCAGTGAACAACAGGTGCGCGCAGCGGTGGAGCTGCTGGATGGCGGCGCCACGGTGCCCTTCATCGCGCGCTATCGCAAGGAAGTGACGGGCGGGCTGGACGACATCCAGCTGCGTGAGCTGGAGGCGCGCCTGTCTTACCTGCGCGAGCTGGAAGACCGCCGTGTGGCTGTGCTCAAGGCGATTGACGAGCAGGGCAAGCTGACCGACGCGCTGCGTGCCGCCATTGCGGCCGCGCCGACCAAGCAGGAGCTGGAAGACATCTACCTGCCCTTCAAGCAAAAGCGCCGCACCAAGGGCCAGATCGCCCGCGAGTTCGGCATCGAGCCGCTGGCCGACAAGCTGTTTGCCGACCCCACGCTGGACCCTACCGTGGAGGCCGCTGCATTCACCAAGCCACCCGAAGTGCTGGACGACGGCAAGCCCGGCGCCGATTTCTCCACCGTGCCTGCCGTGCTCGACGGCGTGCGCGACATCCTCTCCGAGCGCTGGGCCGAAGACCCGGCGCTGGTGCAAAACCTGCGCGAGTGGTTGTGGGCCGAGGGCCTGCTGCGTAGCAAGAAGGTGGACAGCAAGAACGAGAACGACCCCGAGGTCTCCAAGTTCCGTGACTACTTCGACTACGACGAGCCGATTGGCCGCGTGCCCTCGCACCGTGCGCTGGCGGTGTTCCGGGGGCGTGGGCTGGAGATTCTGGAAGCCAAGTTGGTACTGCCGGTGGAGCCCGAACCCGGCAAGCCCAGCATGGCCGAAGGCAAGATTGCCCTGCACCTGGGCTGGAGCCACCAGGGCCGCAAGGCGGACGATCTGATCCGCAAGTGCGTGGCCTGGACCTGGCGCGTGAAGCTGAGCCTCTCTACCGAGCGCGACCTGTTTGCCCGCCTGCGCGACGAGGCCGAGAAGGTGGCGATCAAGGTGTTTGCCGACAACCTGCGCGACCTGCTGTTGGCCGCACCGGCCGGCCCGCGCGTAGTGATGGGGCTCGACCCCGGCATCCGCACCGGCGTGAAGGTGGCCGTGGTGGACGCCACCGGCAAGCTGGTGGAGACCGCCACGGTGTACCCGCACGAGCCCAAGCGCGACTGGGATGGCTCGTTGTTCACGCTGGCCAAGCTCGTGGAAAAACATGGCGTGAACCTGATTGCGATTGGCAACGGCACGGCCAGCCGCGAGACCGACAAACTGGCCGCCGATCTGATCAAGATGGCCGCCAAGGCCGACCGCGCCATCGAGAAGGTGGTGGTGAGCGAGGCGGGTGCCTCGGTGTATTCCGCCAGCGAATACGCATCGCAAGAGATGCCTGATGTGGACGTGAGCCTGCGCGGCGCCGCCTCCATCGCTCGCCGCCTGCAGGACCCACTGGCCGAGCTGGTCAAGATCGACCCCAAGAGCATCGGCGTGGGCCAGTACCAGCACGACGTGAACCAGAGCGAGCTGGCACGCACCCTGGGCACGGTGGTGGAAGACTGCGTGAACTCTGTGGGTGTGGACCTGAACACGGCTAGCGTGCCGCTGCTGTCGCGTGTGTCGGGCCTGTCGGGCAGCGTGGCCAAGGCCGTGGTGCGCTGGCGCGAGGCCAACGGCGCGTTCAAGAGCCGCAAGCAGCTGATGGAAGTGGCGGGCCTGGGCGCCAAGACCTTTGAGCAGAGCGCGGGCTTCTTGCGCATTCGCGGCGGTGACAACCCGCTGGACATGACGGGCGTGCACCCCGAGACCTACCCGGTGGTCGAGCAGATCATGGAAAAGACCGGCAAGCCGGTGGCCGAGTTGATGGGCCGCGCCGACATGCTCAAGACGCTCAAGCCCGAGTTGTTCGCCAACGAAAAGTTTGGCGTGATCACCGTCAAGGACATCCTGGCCGAGCTGGAAAAGCCCGGCCGCGATCCGCGCCCGGATTTCAAGGTGGCGCGCTTCAATGACGGCGTGGAAGACATCAAGGACCTCAAGGAAGGCATGATCCTGGAGGGCACGGTGAGCAACGTGGCCCAGTTCGGCGCCTTTGTGGACCTGGGCGTGCACCAGGACGGTCTGGTGCATGTGAGCCAGCTGGCGCACAAGTTTGTGAACGACGCCCGCGAGGTGGTCAAGACCGGCGACATCGTCAAGGTCAAGGTCATGGAAGTGGACGTGGAGCGCAAGCGCATCGGCCTGTCGATGAAGCTGGATGCCGCACCACCACGCCAGGGCGGTGACCGGGGCGCTCCCCGTGACAACCGCTTTGAGGGCGCAGCCCGTGGCTATGCACAGCCCCAGCGCCGTGGGCCCGAGCCTGTGCAGCAGTCGGCCATGGCGTCGGCATTTGCGAAGTTGCAACAGGCCAAAGGCCGCTGACGCAGCCCGCTGTGCCGCCGGTGGTTTTTTGGCCGTGCAGGGGCCCATAATCGCCAGCACCTGAACCAACCACCGGCGCCGTACCCCATGGAGTTGAACGCACTGCTGGCCCAACCTGTGGCACTGCCCAGCCTTCCGCGCGCCGTGGCGCTGCTGATGAGCGAGCTGGCCCACGCTGAGCCCAGCCTGCGGCGCCTGAATCAGCTGTTTGGCACCGACCCGGCCCTGGCCGCGCGCCTGCTGGAGCTGGCCAATTCCCCCACCTTCCAGCTGCCCGGGCAGATTGCGGGCATCCCAGAGGCGCTGGCGCTGCTGGGCACTGCACAGCTGCGCACGCTGGTCACCTCGGCTCCGCTGGGCACTACGTCACGCTCGGTGCCCGGGGTCAACATGCAGCAGTTCTGGCGCTACAGCCTCAACACCGCCAAGCTCGCGCGCTCGCTGGCAGGCATCGTCCACCACAACCAGATCGCGGCGTATACCGCCGGTTTGTTGCATGCCCTAGGCGAGCTGGTGATCCACCTGGCCGACCCTGAGAAGGCCCAGTCGGTCAACACCCTGGTGGCGCCGTTTGACCTGCGCCGCGACAAGATCGAGCAGCGCATCTTTGGCTACAGCTATGGCCAGGTCACGGCGGGCTGCGCGCGCCGCTGGCAACTGCCCGAGGTGGTGATTGATGCCCTGCAGCACCAGCATGCACCGTTTGACAACAAGGTGTACGAACCCCTGGCAGGCGTGATCCATCTAGCCGCCTGGCGCGCCCGCGCCCGCGAGGCTGAGCTGAACGAGAAGGAGTTGGCAGTGTCCTTCCCTGGCGAAGTGGGGCTGGCCCTGGGGCTCGACATCGACATGGTGCTGCAGCAAGACCCCATCGACTGGACCGCCCGGCCAGAGGCGGCGGCGGACTTCATCGTCTAGCAGCCCGGTAGCGGGTCAGGCGGTTGCCTTGGGGAGGGCGCTGCGGGGGCGGTCTACGGATTGACTGTGCCGCCCCAGCCGCTTTGCGACAATCGGCGCCATGAAAGCACTGCGCATCCACGCTGGCCCCCGCGCCCGCCAACACCTCGAACAACAGGGCCTGCAGCCCGCTGATGTGGGGGTGATTCCGGCAGCTGCCGGTGGCCCCAAGGGGCTGATCCTGGGGCCGATGGACCGTTTCATCTTTGGGGAATGGCTACCGCGCTCTGACCAGCCCGTGCACCTCGTGGGCGCCTCCATCGGCGCCTGGCGCATGGCAACAGCCTGCCTGCAGCAGTCGGTGGCGGCGTTTGAACGGCTGGAACACGACTACATCCACCAGGACTACGAGTTGCCACCCGGCAAAAAGCGTCCCACGGCTGCCCATGTGAGCGAGCGGTTCGGCCAGAACCTGGAGGCCTTCTATGGCGGGCGGGTGCAGGAGGTGCTGAGCCACCCGCGCTACCGCCTGCACATCGTCACATCCCGGGGCCGCCATGTGCTGGGGCGCGAACATGCGCTGGGTACGCCCCTGGGGTATCTGGGGGCGTTCGTGACCAACACCGTGCACCGCAAGGCGATGGGGGCCTGGCTGGAGCGGGTGGTGTTTTCCTCGTCAGGCGCCGCCTTGCCTTTTGCCACGACCGATTACCGCACCCGGCAGGTGGGGTTGAGCGCAGACAACTTCATGCAAGCGCTGCAGGCCAGCTGCTCGATCCCGTTTGTGTTGCAGGCCGTGCACAACATCCCGGGTGCGCCCCGGGGCGCCTACTGGGACGGTGGCATCACCGATTACCACCTGCATCTTGCCTATGGGCTGCCGAACGGTGGTACTTCTGAATTGATAGCTGCTCAGGCAATGAGTACTAGCGCTTCCGGCGAAAATGACTCAAAAACTGCGGCTAACCCGCTGCGTGCGGGTGCTGGCGGCATCGTGCTCTACCCCCACTTCCAGCACCGCGTGGTGCCGGGCTGGCTGGACAAGAGGCTGAAGTGGCGCCACAAGGCCACGTCGGCGCTCGACAACATGGTGGTGCTGTCACCCGACCCGGACTGGGTGCGCCGATTGCCCAACGCCAAGCTGCCCGACCGCAACGACTTCACCCACTACGGCACGGACAGCCGTGCCCGGGCCCAGGCGTGGCTCGCGGCCACGCGCGCCAGCCAGCAGCTGGTGGATGAGTGGCGCGAATGGCTGGAGCGGCCGGACATGGGCGCGGTGCAGCGGTTGTAGTGCGGCGGGGCCGCAGCGCCATCGTCGCCCGCTGGGACCGCTGCGCTGGCCGAAGGATTCTCAGATCGAGGCAGACCGGCGCGCTGCCTCTTGCACCGCCCGCGCAGCATGGCGTGCAGCGTGGTCCCGGGCCCAAGGCAGCACATCGGCTGCAGGCATGGGCTTGGCAATGCCGTACCCCTGCGCGCGTTCGCAGCCCAGCTCCAGCAGCTTGACGCGGTGCTCAGCGGTTTCGACCCCTTCGGCCACCACATGGCGGTGGAACGCAGCCGCCAGCGCCACGATGGCTTTGACGAGGGTGAGGTCGTCGCCGTCCTCCAGAATGCCGCGCACGAACGATTGGTCGATCTTGATGGTCTCGGCGGGCAGGCGCTTGAGGTACGACAGCGACGAAAAGCCGGTGCCAAAGTCGTCCAGCGCAAAACGCACGCCCAGGGCCTGGCAGCTTTGCATCATGCGGCGCATGTACTGCATGTCTTCCAGCGCGGCGGATTCCAGGATCTCCAGCTCCAGTCGTGCGGGAGACACCTCGGGGCAGGTGTGCAGGATGTCCTTGAGCCGCTGCACAAAGTTGGGCCGGTGGAAGTGGGGCGCCGCGATGTTGACGCTGACTTCCCAGCCCATGCCGGCATCGCTCCATACCCGCATCTGTGCCAGGGCCTGGCGAAGTACCCATTCGCCCAGCTCGACCTGAAGGTCCGTGTCCTCCACCAGCGGCAGCACGTGCTGCGGGCCCAGCAGCCCCTCCTGCGGGTGTTGCCAGCGCAGCAGGGCTTCCAGCCCGATGATCTCGCCGGTGCGAAGGTTGACCTTGGGCTGATAGTGCAGCACCAGCTCGCCCGCGTGCAGTGCGCGGGCCACCCGGGTCTGGCGGGTGTGCTGGGTCTGCACCGCGTGGTCGTGCTGCACATCGAACACATGCAGCTGGTTGCGCCCGAAGCTCTTGGCCTGGCACATGGCCTGGTCGGCGTGGCGCAGCAGGGTGTCGGGGTTGGCGTCGTCTTGGGGAAACACGGCCACGCCAATGCTGACCGTGATGTTCACCAGGCGGTCGTCAATCGCATAGGGCGCGGCCAGTTGCTGCATCAGCACGGCCAGGCGAGCCTCAATGGCGGGCACATCGGGCTGTTCGCCCAGCAGCAGCACAAACTCGTCGCCGCCCATGCGGGCCACGGCTTCATGGGGAGTGATGAAGGCGCCCAGGCGCCGGGCCACTTCCTTGAGCAGGCGGTCGCCCACGCGCTGGCCAAAGGTGTCGTTCACCGCCTGGAAGTGGTCCAGGTCCAGCATGCACACTGCCAGCAGCAGCTGATGGTTGCGAGCCACAAACAGGGCGTGCGTGAGCTTTTCGGCCAGCGCTGCGCGGTTGTACAGGCCGGTGAGCGCATCGTGGCGCGCATGCCAGGAGATCTGGTGGCGCAGGTTGCGTGTTTCGGTCACGTCGCGGAACACCAGCACGCAGCCTGTGGCGTGGCCGCTGCCCTCGCGGATGGCGGCGGCCGTGTACTCGATGGCGTAGCGCTCGCCCGAGCGGTGGATCAGTACCTCGTAGGTGGCCTGCTGCAGCCCGCCCGGCTGCGTGTCGCGTTCGGCGGCCGCGCTGGCGGTGCGGCTGGCGGGCTCTTCGTACAGGCGAAACACGTCGTCCAGCTGCCGGCCCAGCGCCTGGTCGGCGTTAAAGCCGGTCATGAGTTGCGCGGCCTCGTTGATGGTCTCGATGCGCCCACCCAGGTCGGTGGTGATGACGCCGTCGCCGATGGAGGCGAGGGTGACCTCGGCACGCTCCTTTTCGGCGCGCAGGGCCTCCTGGGCGCGTTTGCGTTCCGTCACGTCCACCAGCGTACCGATGGTGCCAGCCAGTTCGCCGTTGGTGCTGGTGAAGGGCGCTTCGTAGTAGGCCATGTCCAGCGGGGGCTGGTGGGGCGGGCGGATGCGGATTTCGTTGTCGTGCGCACTGGCGATGTGGGCCGACCGTTCCGGGGCCAGTTCGGCCGGCAGACTGGCCCCGGCAGCGCCGTCAGCACCTGGCTGTGACTGGAACAGGCGCTGCCATGCGCGGTTGGCGTCCAGGTAAGTGCCGTCGGCATGGCGCACAAACACGGGCAGGGGCAGGGCATCGATTAACTGGCGGGTGAAGTGCAGTTGCTCGCTTTGCTGGCGCTGCGTTTCATGCAATGACAGCACCAGGGACTGCACCTTGCCCGCCATGTCGTTGAAGGTCTCGGCCATGGCGCGGGACTCCAGCGTGCCGGTGACTTCCATGCGCGTGCTCAGATAGCCTTGGCGAAACGCATCGGTGGCCTGGGCCAGGCGCTGCAGCATGCGGGCATTGGCGCGCAGCAATAGCGTCAGCAAAAAGAAGATGGTGAAAATGTTGAGTGCCGAGATGCGCGCCTGCACCAGCACCGTGGCCCACACCTGGTCTGTCAGGGGCTGCGGATGGGCCGTCACTGTCAGTCGGCCCGATGTGCCATCTGCCAGCGCCAGGCCGGACTGCTGCACCGGGGCAGAGAGGTCCAGCCAATCGGTAAACCATTTGGGAGCGACGGCTGGGTAGGGAAAGGCGGTGACCTCGATGGCGGGCTGGTCGGCGGCCTGCCACTTGATGGACGCCACCGCCGGCGCGGCCTGCGCCAGCCCCTCGGTCAGGATGCGGGTGACAGTGTCGGCATCGGGCGCGGGCTCGGCGGCCAGGCGCAGCTGCAATGGGTCGCTGGCGCGTCGCAGTTCGGTGGAGCCTTGCTGCAGGGCTTCGTCCGTTTCTGCAGCCAGCAGGTAGTGGTAGCGCACCCCCGTGACCAGCAGGATGATCGCCACGATGGACACATACAGCCGGGGGTAGGTGCCCCGCAGAAGCCAGGTGGTGAGATTTCCGGTGCGCATTGACGGTGGTCCTCCCCCACAACCCCAGTGGTAATGAATGGTTAATTAATTGTTGACAGCGGCGAGTCTATCTTGTGAGAAGTTGTGAGCGCGGTTTTGCCCAGCACCACCGGCGGGGTGTTGCTGAAGTGTGACGTTTTGTAAAACTGCGGAGCTGCCGGCGCGCGCAAGGTGCTCCTGACAAGGGCATTGGCACGCGCTGGTTTCCCGCGCCATGGGCTGCCGCGCTCGCGTGCGCGGCAGTTGCCCCAAGGGCGACGCGGCTGGGCTCAGAGCGACTGCGCCAGCATGTCGCGGTATTCCTCGGGCGTGGCGATGCGTGGGTTGGTCTTGTGGCAGTGGTCGGCCATCGCACCCTTGATGATGTCGTCGAACATGCTTTCGGTCACGCCCATGGCGGCCAGGCCCGTGGGCAGGCCCAGGCGGGCGTTCATGTCGCGGATGGCTTCTGGGATGTCGCCTGCGCTGGCTAGGCCCATGGCGTGGGCCATGCGCTCCAGGCGCTTTTCCTTCTGCACCGACTCCGCCTGCGCGTTGAAGCGAACCACGGCGGGCAAAAACATGGCATTGAGCGTGCCATGGTGCAGGCGCGGGTTTACGCCGCCCAGGCTGTGGCTGAGCGAGTGCACGGCGCCCAGGCCCTTCTGGAAGGCCATGGCGCCCTGCATGCTGGCGCTCATCATGTGCAGGCGCGCATCGCGGTCGCTGCCGTTTTTGGTGGCCTGTTCAATGTTCGCCCAGCCGCGTGTGAGGCCGTCCAGCGCAATGCCGTCGGCGGGCGGGTTGAACGCGGCAGACATGAAGGTCTCCATGCAGTGGGCAATCGCATCCATGCCCGTGGCGGCGGTGAGCATGGGGGGCAGGCCCAGCGTGAGCTCGGGGTCGCAGATGGCGGTCTTGGGCACCAGGTTCCACGAGTGAAAGCCGAGCTTGCGGTGGTCGTCCACGATGATGATGGCGCCGCGCGCCACCTCGCTGCCCGTGCCGCTGGTGGTGGGCACGGCAATCAGTGGTGCGGCACGGTCGGTGATGCGCGGCGAGCCGCCCTCGATGGTCGCGTAGTGGGTGAGGGGGCCTTCGTGCGTGGCGGCAATCGCGATGCCCTTGGCGCAGTCGATGGCCGAGCCGCCACCCACGGCAATCAGGCCGTCGCAGCCCTGGGCCTTGTACATGTCCACGGCAGCGCGCACGGCGGCTTCGGTGGGGTTGGACGGGGTCTGGTCAAACACGGCCACCGTCATGCCCGGCAGCGCATCGAGCGCCTTTTGCAGCACGCCTGCGGCCTTCACGCCGGGGTCCGTCACGATCAACGGGCGGGTGATGCCCACGCGCTCGCATTCCTGCTTCAGCAGTTGGACAGCGCCGAATTCAAACTGGATCTGGGTGACGTAGTAGATGAAAGCCATGGTGCAACAGGATGTGTGAATGGGAGTGCCAGCGATTACGATAGCTCGCCAGTCTTTGAAAAAGTTCTGAGCCCACTTTACAAGGAGGAGACACGCGTGAAAACGAAGCAAACCCTGATGGCGGCCCTGGTAGCCGTCGCATCTGCGACAAGCGCCCAGGCCCAGTGCCTGACCGACGCGCAGGCCGCCGACCTGGTGGCCAACTATGTCGCCAAGACCCCCGCCGCCAACCCCGAGAACCTGACGGACGCCGATGGCGCCTGCACACGCGGCAAGGTCAACGCCTTGCTGGCCCAGCGCATGGGCAAGGTGATTGGCTACAAGGCCGGCCTGACCAACCCCGCCGTGCAAAAGCGCTTCAACACCGACAAGCCCGTGTGGGGCAAGCTGTACGAAGGCATGGTGCTGCCCAGTGGCGCCACGGTGGATGCGGCCTTTGGTGCCCGTCCTCTCTACGAGGCCGACATGCTGGTGCGCGTGAAAAGCGCGGCCATCAACCAGGCCAAGACACCCATGGACGTGCTGGACGCCGTGGACCAGATCATCCCCTTCATCGAGTTGCCCGACCTGATGGTGCAGGCGCCGCCCAAGCTCAACGGCGCGGGCGTGACGGCCATCAACGTGGGCGCGCGCCTCGGAGTGGCGGGCGCGCCCATTGCCGTGCCGGCCTACCGCGGCGAACGTTTTGCGATGCTGAAGGCCCTGGCCGACATGAACGTGTCGTTGACCGATGGCACCGGCGCGCGCCTGGGCGGCGGCAAGGGCAGCGACATCCTGGACCACCCGCTCAATGCCGTGGTGTGGCTGGCTGGAGCGCTGGCGCAGGAGGGCCTGGCCATGCAGCCGGGCGACCTGATCAGCCTGGGCTCGTTCTCCGCATTGCTGCCGCCCAAGGCCGGCTTGTCGGTGACGGCCACGTATGACGGCTTGCCCGGCGCTACACCCGTGCGACTGAGCTTCAAGTAACCCACCCCTCAGCGGCCCGCCGCCGCGCGGGCCGTTGTCTTTTTTGCCGAGACCCCGACCGTTGACCGATCTGCACATCCACCACACCCGCCTGACCCCGCAGATGCGCAGCGTGCTTGAACGCATGGCCCGCGCCGGGCACCCGCCGCTGCACACGCGCACGCCGCAAGAGGCACGCATCGCCTACCAGGCAGGCGCCGACGTGCTGGAGGTGCCCAAAGCCGCGCTGGCGCGGGTGGAAGACCTGCAGATCCCCACCCGCGACGGTGCACAGCTGCCTGCACGGCTGTACGCGCCCAGCACCGACAAGGGCCTGCCCGTGCTGCTGTACACGCACGGAGGAGGCTTCACCATCGGCAACATTGCCACGCACGACATCCTGTGCTGCGAGCTGGCGCGTCTGGCCGGTTGCATGGTGGTCTCGCTGGACTACCGGCTGGCGCCGGAGCACCGCTTTCCCACGGCCAGCAATGACGCCTGGGATGCCTTGCAATGGCTCGCTGCCAACTCTGAGCGCCTGGGCGCAGACCCCCAACGCCTAGCCGTGGGCGGCGATAGCGCAGGCGGCACGCTGGCTGCCGTCAACGCCATCCTGGCGCGCGATGCAGGCCTGCCTCTGGCGCTACAGCTGCTGATCTACCCCGGCTGTGCAGCGCACCAGGACACGCCTTCGCACGCCACATTTGCGCGCGGGCTGGTGCTGGAGGAGCCCGCCATCAGCTGGTTCTTTGGCCACTACGTGACCACGCGCGAGGAGCGCGAAGACTGGCGTTTTGCCCCGCTGCTGGCGCCGGACGTGGAGGGGGTGGCCCCCGCCTGGATCGGCCTGGCCGAATGCGACCCGCTGGTGGATGAAGGTGTGGACTATGCCGACAAGCTGCGCCTGGCGGGCGTGCCCGTGGACCTGGACATCTACCGGGGCGTGACCCACGAATTCATCAAGATGGGCCGCGCCATCCCCGAGGCGCGCAAGGCCCATGCTGACGCAGCCCGTGCGCTGCGCCTGGCTTTTCACCTGGAGTAAACGAACCCATGCAACGCAGTGATTTCCGTTGTTTCCACCGCCTGCGCGTGCGCTGGGCCGAGGTGGACATGCAAAAGATCGTGTTCAACGCGCACTACCTCATGTATGTCGATACCGCCATGTCCGAATACTGGCGCGCGCTGGCGCTGCCGTACGAGGCGAGCATGCTGGCGCTGGGCGGCGAGATGTATGTGAAGAAGGCCACGGTGGAGTACCACGCTTCGGCGCGGCTGGATGACACGCTGGATGTGGGCCTGAAGTGCGCGCGCATCGGCAATTCGTCGTGCCTGTTCACGGCGGGCATTTTCTGTGGCGACCGGCTGCTGATCTCTGCCGAGCTGGTCTATGTGTTTGCGGACCCGGCCACGCAGACCTCGCGCCCCGTGCCGCCCGCACTGCGCGCGATCTTTGAAGGCTTTGAAGCGGGCGCCGAGATGGCCGAGGTGCGCACGGGCGACTGGAACACCCTGGGCCGCGATGCCGGCCGCGTGCGCACCGATGTGTTTGTGCACGAACAGGGCATCCCGGCCGAGGTCGAAGCCGATAGGCACGACATCTCGGCGCGCCACGCCGTGCTGTACAACCGGCTGGGCATGCCCGTCGCTGCGGGCCGCCTGCTGCAGCACGCACCCGGCGTGGGCCGCATCGGCCGCATGGCGGTGGACCGGTCGGTGCGCGGCGCGCAGTGGGGCCGCCAATTGCTGGATGCGCTGGTGGACGCCGCGCGCGCCCGGGGCGACACCGAGGTGCAACTGCACGCCCAGCGCAGCGCCGAGGGCTTTTACCGCCGTGCGGGGTTCGCGGTGGTGGGCGAGCCGTACGAAGAGGCGGGCATTGCGCACATTGCCATGGCCCGCAAGCTCTGATGGTTTGCTATTGAAAAGAGAGCTGCTCGGGCATGTTCGACTATCGCATTTGCCCGATTTGGCTCAAATATCGTCCAGCAGCGGGTAGGGCAGGGGCAGCAGCGACAGCGCCACGCCGTCTGCTGCACCCACCTGCAGTGCGCCCTCTTGGGCGGCACTGATCTGCAGCGACACAATGGTGTCAAACCCACCGCCCGGCGCAGCGGCCACCTGCACCACGGTGCCGCAGGGCTGTTCGAGGTCGCTGGTGCTGAACACCTCGGCGCCCACCGCCACCTCAGCCGCTGCGTGGGCGATGTAGGCGCGGCGCTTGAGCGTGCCCCGGAACTGGCTGCGCGCCACCACTTCCTGGCCGGGGTAGCAGCCTTTCTTGAAGTTCACGCCACCCACAGACTCGTAGTTGAGCATCTGGGGCACAAAGGCTTCGACCACTGGCGTGGTCAGCGTGGCGACGCCGCTGATGACTTCGCTCCAGAGCCACAGCGTGGCATCCAGCGCAGGGCCTGCGGGCGCGGGCTCCGTGGCGGCGGCCACCCACAGGGCGCGCGGGGTGCCGTCGGCGGGGTACAGGTGCACCAACGTTGCAGTGCCCAAATCGGCCTTGGACCAAGCTGGTTGTGCGCTACCAGCTACGGCATTGATAGCGTCTCCAGCGATGCCATACAGGGCAAAGTCACCGGTGGCATCCGTCAACTTGGCCTTGGCGCGCAGTACAAACATTGACAGGCGCTTGAGCGTGGCAGGCAGCAGGTCACGGCTGCAGACCAGCAGCACCTCGGTGGCGCTGCGCTTGAAGCCGATGAAGCTGGCCTGCATGCGGCCCTTGGCCGACAAGAAGGCCGCAAGGCGGGCCTGGTCCATGCCCAGCAGGGCGAAATCCTGGGTGAGCTGGCCGTGCAGAAACTTGGCGGCGTCTTCGCCTTCCACGCGAATCACGCCGAGGTGGGACAGGGGGGCAATGCCATTCAAGGGGTAGGTCATCGCTGAATTATGATGCCCTGATTCATACATATTGGTAGCAGGGTTGTGCGACGTTTACTGGCTTTGATCGTGTTGGTGGGGATCGCACTGGGCGGCGCTGCGTATTGGTGGCTGCACCAGCCGCTGGACCTGGGCCCGGAGCCGCTGGAGCTGGCCATCGAGCCCGGCACCACGCCGCGCGGCGTGGCCCGCGATGTGGTGGCGGCTGGGGTCAAGACGGACGCGCGCCTGCTCTACGGCTGGTTCCGCGTCTCGGGGCAGGACCGCGCCATCAAGGCCGGCAACTACGAACTCCCGCCCGGCACCACGCCCATCAGCCTGCTGCAAAAACTGGCCCGGGGTGAAGAGGCGCTGCGCGCGCTCACCCTGGTGGAAGGCTGGAACTGGCGCCAGGTGCGCCAGGCGCTGGCCAAGGAAGAGCAGCTCAAACACGATGCTGCCGCCTTGACCGACGAAGCGCTGATGGCCCAGCTGGGCCGCCCCGGCGTGGCGCCCGAGGGGCGGTTCTTCCCGGACACCTATACCTACGCCAAAGGCTCCAGCGACATCGCCTTGCTGCGCCGGGCCATGCACGCCATGGATCGCCATCTGGAGGCGGCCTGGGCCCAGCGCGCGGCCGACACCCCGCTCAAATCGGCGGACGAAGCGCTGACGCTGGCCAGTATTGTGGAAAAGGAAACCGGCAAGGCCAGCGACCGGGGCCAGATTGCGGGCGTGTTCGTCAACCGCCTGCGGGTGGGCATGCTGCTGCAGACCGACCCCACGGTGATCTATGGCCTGGGCGAGAAGTTCGACGGCAACCTGCGCAAGCGCGACTTGCAGACGGACACCCCCTGGAACACCTACACCCGCGCGGGCCTGCCGCCCACACCCATCGCCATGCCTGGTAAGGCCTCGCTGTTGGCCGCCGTGCAGCCCCAGGCCACGCGCGCGCTCTACTTTGTGGCCAAGGGCGACGGCACCAGCCACTTCAGCGCCTCGCTGGAGGAGCACAACCGCGCGGTCAACCGCTACCAGCGCGGGCAGCAGTAATCCGATGGCTTCGTCAACCAAGGCTCCCATGTCACGACCCGGTCTGTTCATCACGTTTGAAGGCATCGACGGTGCAGGCAAGTCCTCGCACATCGAGGGCCTGGCCGCCGCGTTCCGCACTCAGGGCCGCACCGTCACCGTGAGTCGAGAACCCGGCGGCACGCCGCTGGCCGAAAAGCTGCGCGAGATGGTCCTGAACGACCCGATGGATGCGCTCACCGAGTCGCTGCTGATCTTTGCTGCCCGCCGCGACCATCTGCGCAATGTGATCGAGCCCGCTTTGGCCCGGGGCGACGTGGTGCTGTGCGACCGGTTCACCGATGCCACGTTTGCCTATCAGGGCGCGGGGCGGGGTTTTGATCTCAGTGTGCTATCAACTTTAGAGCGATTTGCTCAGACTGGACTGGCGCCTGAGGCCAATTTGATGCGTGAGCCCGATCTGACGGTGTGGTTTGACCTGGCGCCCGAGGTGGCGGCCGAGCGCCTGGCCGGTGCGCGTGTGCCCGACCGCTTCGAGGCCCAGCCGGTCGAGTTCTTCCGCCGCGTGGCCCAGGGCTATGCCGACCGCGCCGCTGCGGCGCCCCAGCGTTTTGCGCGTCTGGACGCTGCGCAGGAGCGCCACCGCGTGTGGCAGCAGCTGACCAGCGTGTTTGTGCGCAAGGGCTGGCTGGCCATCATGGTGGCGACACAGGGAGGGCCGCAATGAGCGAAGCCGCCGTGGCGCTGGCGCCTTGGATCGCCGCACAGCGCACCAGCCTGCTGGCCCAGCGCGGCCATGCGTGGCTGCTGCAGGGACCGTCGGGCCTGGGGCAGTACGCCCTGGGGCTGGAGCTGGTCCGCGCATGGCTGTGCGATACACCAACGGAGCAGGGCGCCTGCGGCCACTGCGGCAGCTGCCACGCCATCGATGTACGCACCCATGCCGACTTGTGCGTGCTGATGCCCGAGGTGCAGATGATGGCGCTGGGCTGGCCGCTGTCGGAAAAGGCCCAGGCCGATATCGACGACAAAAAGCGCAAGCCCAGCCGCGAGATCCGCGTGGAGGCCATGCGCGACGCGGTGGAGTTTTCGCAGCGCACATCGGCACGCGGCAAAGGCAAGGCCGTGCTGGTCTACCCGGCCGAGCAGATGAACCATGTGACGGCCAACGCATTGCTCAAGACGCTGGAAGAACCGCCCGGCGACGTGCGTTTTGTGCTGGCCAGCGAGGCTGCGCACCAGCTGCTGCCCACCATCCGCAGCCGCTGCCTGGGTCACACCATGGTCTGGCCGGCCGAGGCCGATAGCCTCGCGTGGTTGCAGGCCCAGGGTCTGGCCGGGGATGCGGCAGCGTCGTTTCTGCGCGCGGCAGGCGGGCGGCCCGAGGATGCCCTGGCGCTGGCCCAGTCGGGCCGCAGCCCGCAGGCCTGGTCTGCCTTGCCGCAGGCGGTGGCACGGGGCGATGTGACGGCGCTGGGCGACTGGGCCCCGGCCCAGGTGATCGACGCGCTGCAAAAGCTCTGCCACGACCTGCTGGCCGCCAGCGTGGGCGCCGCACCACGCTACTTTGCGCCGGCCGACCTGCCCAAGGCACCGCCGCTGGGCGCGCTCACGCGCTGGTCGCGCGCACTGTCCAAGGCCGCGCGCACGGCAGACCACCCGTTCAATGGCGGGCTCATGCTGGAGGCGCTTGTCGCCCAGGCGCGAAACACCCTACACTCCAGACACTAAGCCGCACCCCCACCCATGAGCAGTCCATCCACCGCGCCCCGTCCCAGCGTCATGCAGCTGGCCATCAAGGAAAAGGCCGCGCTTTATGCCGCGTACATTCCTTTTTTTGCCGAAGGGGGCATCTTTGTGCCCACCCAGCGTGACTACAAGCTGGGCGACGATGTGTATGTGCTGCTGACCTTGCCAGACGACACCCAGCGCTACCCCGTGGCAGGCCGCGTGGCCTGGGTCACACCCGCTCGTGCCGCAGGCAACCGCACTCAGGGCGTGGGCATCCAGTTCCCCAAGGACGAAAAATCCCGCCAGCTCAAGGCCAAGATCGAGGAATTGCTGGGAACTGCGCTGGGCTCGGACCGTCCTACCCAGACGATCTGACCGCGCCGCCGCCGCTCCCGTGCCGACCCGCGCTGGCTGGTCGGCTTTTTTGTTTTTCATCACATGTTCACCGATTCGCACTGCCACCTCAACTTCCCGGAACTGGTCAGCCAGTTGCCCGCCATCCGCCAGGCCATGGCCGAGGCGCAGGTCACCCGGGCCCTGTGCATCTGCACCACCATGGAAGAGTTCGAGGGCGTGCACGCCCTGGCCCTGGCCCATGACAACTTCTGGAGCACAGTGGGTGTGCACCCCGACAACGAGGGCGTGACGGAACCCAGCGTGCAGGACCTGCTGGACCGCGCCGCTCTGCCCCGCGTGGTGGCGATTGGAGAGACCGGCCTGGACTATTACGGCATGGAAGACCGCAAGGGCGGGCGCAGCATTGCCGACCTGGAATGGCAACGCGACCGTTTCCGCACCCACATCCGCGCAGCGCGGGCCTGCGGAAAGCCGCTCATCATCCACACGCGCAGTGCGTCCGATGACACGCTGGCCATCCTGCGGGAAGAGGGCGAGGATGGCGCAAGCAACCAGGCGGGCGGCGTGTTCCACTGCTTTACCGAGTCGATGCAGGTGGCGCGCGCCGCGCTGGATCGGGGCTACTACATCTCGTTCTCGGGCATCGTCACCTTCAAGAGCGCACAGGAGTTGCGGGACGTGGTGGCCTTTGTGCCGCTGGACCGCATGCTCATCGAGACCGACAGCCCCTACCTGGCCCCGGTACCCTACCGTGGCAAGACCAACAACCCGTCGTATGTACCCCATGTGGCCCGGCAGGTGGCGGAGACCAAGGGGCTGGCGCTGGAGGTGGTGGCAGAGGCCACCAGCCGCAATTTCGATCGCTTGTTCCCTGAGGTAATGGCATGAACCTGCAACGACGTTCTGCCCTGGCCGCTGTGGCGCTGGGCCTGGTGTCTGCCCGGGCCTGGGCGGGTGCCTATGAAGACTTTTTTGTGGCCATCCTGCGCGATGACGGGGATGCAATCACTGCGCTGCTGCGCCGCGGCTTTGATCCGAACACGCGCGACCCCAAGGGGCAGGTGGGGCTCACGATTGCCCTGCAGAATGGAGCAAACAAGGCCGTTGCTGCGCTGCTGGCATCCCGCCGGCTGAATGTAGAGGCTCGCAACGCCAAGGACGAAAGTCCGTTGATGATGGCTGCCATCAAGGGCAACGTGGAGGCCGTCAAGGCGCTCATTGCACGCGATGCCGATGTCAACAAGACGGGTTGGACGCCGCTGCACTATGCCGCATCGGCAGGCTCGCCGCAGCATGCGGTCATCATTTCATTGCTGCTCGAAAACCACGCCTACATCGACGCGGCATCGCCCAATGGCACCACGCCGCTGATGATGGCCGCGCATTATGGCTCTACCGAGGCTGTGCAGTTGCTGCTGGATGAAGGGGCCGACCCTACGCTCAAGAACCAGCTGGGCTTGACCGCCGCCGATTTCGCCTTGCGTGTGAGCCGTACCGAGTCTGCGGAGAGAATCGCCGCGGCCATTCGGAAGCGCCAGCCCAACCGGGGCAAGTGGTAGCCAAGTAGCCAAGGCAGGCGCCAGCAGCACATAGAGGGCTTGTGCAAAGCGGGCCCTGGGCACTGTTTAGAAATCAGCAAAGGCCAGCACCAGTCGTGCCGCGCCTGCTTATTCAGCGATGGTCCCTGAGCCCGCCGCGGCGCGTGTCTGCAGCCGCGCATATAGCCCACCCAGCGCCATCAACTCGCTGTGGGTGCCTTGCTCGGCGATGCGCCCGCGCTCCATCACCACCACGCGGTCGGCATGCTCGATGGTGGAGAGCCGGTGCGCAATGACCAGGGTCGTGCGCCCTTGCATCAGGCGCTGCAGGGCTTCCTGCACCAGGCGTTCCGATTCGGTATCCAACGCGGAAGTCGCCTCGTCCAGGATGAGGATGGGAGCGTCCTTGTATAAGGCCCGTGCAATGGCCAGCCGCTGACGCTGCCCGCCGGACAACTGCGTAGCGTTGTGCCCCACCACCGTGTGGATGCCCTGCGGAAGACCGTCCACGTGCTCGGCGAGGTTGGCGGCAGCGAGGCATTCCAGCACGCGGGTTTCGTTCACGGCCTGGCCCAGAGCCACGTTGGCGGCAATGGTGTCGTTGAACATCACCACGTCCTGGCTCACCATCGCAAACTGCGACCGGAGGGACGCAAGGTCCCAGTCTTGCAAGGCATGCCCGTCGACGGCGGCGGTGCCTGCGGAAGGCAGCACAAAACGCGGCAGCAGGTTGACCAGTGTGGTCTTGCCTGCCCCGGAGGGACCCACCAGCGCCACGATCTCGCCCGGGGCCACCTGCAGGCTGACCCCATCCAGGGCGGGGGCGTGGTCGGCGCCGAACGATACGGTGACGTTGCTCAGCGTGAGCGCGCCTTGCACCCGGTCCTTGCGGTAGGTGCCGCCGGTTTCCGCGCCGGTGTCGCCCAGCAGCCCCAGGCCGCGCTCCAAGGCGGCGACACCCCGGGTCACGGGGCTGGCCACATCCGCCAGGCGCCGGATCGGCGCGATCAGCATCAGCATGGCCGTAATGAACGACACAAACCCGCCCACGGTCACATCCTTCACATCGACGGCACCCCGGCTCTGCCACAGCGCAATGCAGATCACCACCGACAGCGCGGCGGCGGCCAGTAACTGGGTCAGCGGCGTCATCGCCGCAGAGGCGATGGTGGACTTGATGGCCAGGCGGCGCAGGCTGCGGCTCAGGTCGGCAAAGCGTTGTGCCTGACCCCCCTGTGCGCCATGCAGGCGCACCATGCGGTGTGCCAGCACGTTTTCTTCGACCACATAGGCCAGCTCGTCGGTGGCCTGCTGGCTGCTCTTGGTGAGGTGGTACAGCCGCCGCGACAAGGTCTTCATGATCCAGGCGACCCCTGGAACAACAACGGCAACGATCAGTGTGAGCTGCCAATTGAGGTACAACAAATAGACCAGCAGCGCGACCAGCGTGAACCCGTCGCGCGACAGGCCGAGCAGGGCCTGCACCAGCAATGTCGCACCGGTCTGCACTTCATAGACCACCGTATTGGAGAGCGCGCTGGCCGACTGGCGCCCAAACAATCCCATCTCAGCGGCCAGAACACGATCAAACAGAGCCTGGCGCAGTGTCAGCATGCCTTCGTTGGCAATGCGTGCCAGCGCGTACTGGCCCACAAACTGGGCCACGCCACGTACGAAAAAGACCCCCAGAATCGCCAGGGGCACCATCCACAGTTGCAAGATGCCCTGGGTAAAGCCCTTGTCCAGCAGGGGTTGCAACAGGGCGGGGATCAAGGGCTCCGTGATGGCGCCCACCAGTGTGGCAACAATGGCCAGGCTCCAGGCCATTCGCTGGTCGCCAAAGTACACCGACAGCCGCTTCAGGCGCGCCATCAAGGTTGTGGGGGGATTGGGTGCGGGGGCAGGCGTCGTGCCCGTGTCGGTGGCTTGCATGTCGGCCGGATTCTACGTTTGTGCCATGTGAAGCCTGTCCGGCACGGTGTGTCGCGCACAGTTTGTCACAGGGGGCTCGCCGCTGTGTGTAACATTCGGGTTTGCCCTTTCGGCACTTGTTCGGCCACTGCTGGATGCCAATGACCACAGATCGAATCTCCCAACACCCATCTCCCGCAGCCCCGCTGCTTCCCTTGCGCCGCCAGTTGCTGGCCGCACTCATCGCCTCTCCCTCCATTCCCGCGCTTGCTCAGTTCCGAGTGGAAGTCACCGGCGTCGGGCTGACCCAGTTGCCCATCGCCATCGCTCCATTTCGCGGTGAGGCGCAATCACCCCAAAAAATCGCAGCCATCGTCCAGGCAGACCTGGAGCGCAGCGGGCAGTTCCGCGCGATTGATGCAACGGGGGCAGCGCTGGATGAAACCGCGCGGCCAGATGTCGCGCTGTGGCGCCAGAAGAGTGCGGATTCGCTGGCCACTGGCAGCGTCACGCGATTGGCGGATGGGCGCTTTGATGTGCGCTTTCGCCTTTGGGATGTGGTCAAGGGGCAAGACCTGGGCGGGCAGAGTTTTGTCGTTACGCAGGGCGACCTGCGTCTGGTCTCGCACCGCATTGCCGACTTCATCTACGAAAAGCTCACCGGCGAGCGCGGTATCTTCTCAACGCGCATTGCCTATGTGACCAAGACCGGCCCCCGTTACAGCCTGTGGGTAGCAGATGCCGACGGCGAAAACGCCCAGTCCGCACTGTCGAGTCCCGAGCCCATCATCTCGCCCGCGTGGTCTCCGAACGGCGGCCAGCTGGCGTACGTGTCGTTCGAATCGCGCAAGCCGGTGGTGTATGTGCACGATGTGGCCACAGGTCGCAGACGCTTGATCGCGAACTTCCGTGGCTCCAACAGTGCACCAGCCTGGGCACCAGACGGCCGCACGCTGGCAGTGACATTGAGCCGCGACGGTGGTTCGCAGCTGTACACCATCGACGCGAATGGCGGCGAGCCGCGCCGATTGATGCAAAGCTCTGGCATCGATACCGAGCCCGTGTTCTCAGGCGACGGCCGCAGCATCTTCTTTGTGAGCGACCGGGGAGGTGCGCCGCAAATCTACAAGGTGGGCGCGTCAGGGGGCAATGCGGAGCGCGTGACCTTTACCGGCACCTACAACATCTCGCCCAGCGTGAGTCCCGACGGTCGCTGGCTGGCCTACATCTCCCGCGTGGGGGGGGCGTTCAAGCTGCACGTGATGGACCTGTCCACGGGCACCGTCAATGCAGTGACTGACACGACGGCCGACGAAAATCCCAGCTTTGCACCCAACAGCCGCCTCATTGTTTACGCCACCCAGCAGCAGGGCCGTGAGGCCCTCATGACCACCACGTTGGACGGCAAGATCAAGGCGCGTCTCGCCGGCCAGGCCGGCGACATCCGCGAGCCGGACTGGGGCCCGTTCCAAAAGCAATGAACTTATTTGCAATTTCAGTTATCAAGCCTTCAGGAGAAATTTGGATGATGAAACGTATTACCCTTGCCCTCACCGTTGCCGCTCTCATGGCGGGCTGCAGTTCTGGCGTGAAGCTGGACGATGTGCCTGTCGAGGACAAAAATGCGACCTCCACTATGGGTGGTGCCAACAACGGTGCCAACTCCGGCAACACGTCGCAAAGCGGCGTGGCTGGCGTGGACCTTGGCCAGTCCGGCCGTGACGGCGCAGGCCCCGTCGGCGTTGCGCGCGTCGTGTACTTCGACTACGACAGCTACGTGATCAAACCCGAGTTCCAGTCGATGATCGAAGCACACTCCCGCTTCATCAAGGCGGCTCCCAACCGCAAGGTCATGATCGAAGGTCATACCGATGACCGTGGCGGCCGCGAGTACAACCTGGCCCTGGGCCAGAAGCGTGCAGAAGCTGTGCGCCGTTCGCTGGGCTTGTTGGGCGTGCCTGACAGCCAGGTCGAGGCCGTGAGTTTCGGCAAGGAAAAGCCTGCAGCCCAAGGCACCACCGAAGACGCCCGCGCCCAGAACCGTCGCGCTGAACTGTCGTACCGTTGATGGCGCCCGCTGCACCGGTTTTTTCGCTGCGGGCGCTGGCAATGGCCGCGATGCTCGCCGCGTCGTTGTCTTCCGCCCATGCGGCGATCTTTGAAGACGGCGAGGCGCGGCGCGCCATCTTGGAGATGCGACAACGCGTGGATGGCCTGCAGTTGTCTCAGCAGCGCTCTGCCGAAGAGGTGCGCAAGCTCGGCGAAGAAAACGCTCAGCTGCGCCGCAGTCTGCTGGATTTGCAGACCCAGATCGAGACCCTGCGCGCCGAGCAGGCCAAGCTGAACGGCCAGAACGAGCAGCTGCTGCGCGATGTAGGTGAGCTGCAGCGCCGTCAGAAGGATATTGCCCAAGGCGTGGACGAGCGGTTGCGGCAGTTCGAGCCCATCAAGGTCACGGTGGATGGCCGCGAGTTTCAGGCAGACCCGGCGGAAAAGCGGGACTTTGAAGCGGCCCTGGCTGTGTTTCGGTCCGGCAAGTTCCCTGACGCCAGTGCCGCTTTCGCTGCCTTCGTGCGGCAGTATCCGCGCAGCGGTTACGTGCCTTCTGCGCGTTTCTGGCTGGGCAATGCCCAGTACGCGACCCGCGAGTACAAGGAAGCCATCGGCAATTTCAAGCAGATGCTGGCCGAGGCCCCCACGCACGCACGTGCGCCCGAGGCCGCGCTGTCCATCGCCAATTGCCAGATTGAGCTCAAGGACACCCGCACTGCGCGCAAGACGCTGGAAGACCTTCTGCGAGCCTATCCGCAGTCTGAAGCGGCCGTTGCTGCCAAAGAGCGCCTCTCAAGGCTCAAATGACGGCGGTTGGTGTGGCCTTGGCCTCGCAACCTGCCGCAGACGAGGCGGCGGAGCACGCATTGGAGCGTCGCTTCGGCGGGCTTCAGCGGCTCTATGGCGTGCAGGGGGCAGCCAGAATTCGGGCCGCTCACGTGGCCGTGGTCGGCATTGGTGGCGTCGGATCTTGGGCTGCGGAGGCGCTTGCTCGCAGTGGCGTCGCTCAAATCACCTTGATCGATTTGGACCATGTCGCTGAATCGAACATCAACCGCCAGATCCACGCATTGACCGACACCGTAGGGCAAGCCAAGGTTTTGGCCATGCGCGATCGCATCGCGCAGATCCACCCAGGATGCACCGTCCACTGCGTTGAGGAGTTTGTGGAGCCCGGAAATTGGCCGGATTTGTTGCAGACGCCTGTGGACGCACTGATTGATGCGTGTGACCAGATCAAGGCCAAAACGGCGTTGTCGGTGTGGGCGCGGGCCCATGGTGTGCTGCACATCACCGTGGGCGCAGCAGGCGGCAAGCGGCATGCGCACAAGGTGGATGTGGATGATCTTGCATTCACGACCCACGACCCGCTGCTGGCACAGATGCGCTACCAGCTGCGCAAGCACCATGGCGCGCCGCGTGAGGGCAAGAAGATCGGGGTCCCCTGTGTTTTCAGCCGCGAGGCGGTAGCTCCGCCAGATACCTCCTGCAACATCGATGGCGATGGATCTTTGAACTGCCATGGCTACGGATCGGTGGTTGCCGTGACTGCGACCTTCGGTCAATGTGCGGCCGGCTGGGTACTCGATAAACTTGTAACCGATTCCAAATCGGCAGGGAAAAAGACGCTATAATCCAAGGCTTTGCAGCAATCGATACGATGGTTGCAATCGGTCGGGACGTTAGCTCAGTTGGTAGAGCAGCGGACTTTTAATCCGTTGGTCACAAGTTCGAATCTTGTACGTCCTACCACTCGATTCAAAAACGTACTTTCAAGTGCGTTTTCCGCCAAAAGCCTCCCTCGGGAGGCTTTTGTTTTTGGTGCTCAGCTTATCTGAGGTCATTGGGGCGTGATGCCCCGGGATATTGGCACGCTTGGTCTGGGCCAAGCGGGTATCACTGGGTGGGGGCGTCCGTTTCAGCCGAGGGTGCAAAAAGGTCCCAACTGGCCATGAACAAGGCCGCAATCACGGGGCCGATCACAAACCCCGTCAGGCCGAACAAGGCCATGCCGCCCAAGGTGGATATCAGCACGATGTAGTCGGGCATCTTGGTGTCCTTGCCCACCAGAACGGGGCGCAAGATGTTGTCCACGAGTCCAATCACAAAGACTCCAAACGCCGTCAACACCACCCCTTGCCACATGGCACCGGTTGCCAGAAAGTAGATGGCGACGGGTACCCAAATCAGCCCGGCGCCCACTGCGGGCAACAGCGACAGGAAGGCCATCAGAACCCCCCACAGCACAGGGCCCTGGATGCCCAGGATCCAGAAAATCATGCCGCCCAGTGCGCCCTGAGAGGCTGCTACCACAATGTTGCCTTTAACCGTGGCTCGGATCACGGTGGTGAATTTGTCCACCAGCTGACGTTTGTGGGCCTCTTCCAGGGGGGTGGCCTGACCGATACGCTTCGCCAGGCTGGCACCGTCGCGCAGCAGGAAGAACAGCAGATACAGCATGATGCCGAAGCTGACGATGAACTCGAGTGTGTTTTGGCCGATGCTCAGCGCCTGCGTCGCAACAAATTGACTGGCCTGTACCGCAAAGGATGAAAGCTTCTGTTGAAGCTCGCTCACGCTGGTCAGTTGCAGGCGATCGAGCAGGTTGACGGCCCAGGCGGGTAGGGCGGCGATGACCTGTTGCAGGTACAGCCCAAAATTGATCTGGCCGGAGCGTACGCGCTCATAGATGGCGGTGGCTTCTTGAATCAACGACACCGTGATGGCAGCCATGGGCAGGATCACCACCACCAGGCACAGGCCAAGCGTGCACAGCGCCGCCAGTGTGGGGCGCCTTGGCATTTTTCTCAGCAATTTGCGATGCAGTGGCGCAAAGAGGATGGCAAGAATGACACCCCAGAAAACGGCTCCGTGAAACTGCCACAGGATCGTGCCGAATGCGATGGTGACGACGGTGAGCAGCAGCAAAAAGGCTTTGTCCTGGAGGTGTTGATGCGGCATGGAGTTGGGTTTGAAATGGGATACCCGGAATGTACGCGAGGCGCCAGTCGAAGCGGATTTTTGGAGGATGCAGTGATGGCCGCATCCATTTTTTAGGGGTGGACTTTGGTTCAGTGGCACAATGGCGGCCGTACCAAGGCCCTTCCCCAGCCACAGTCGCATCCGCCAACCGGTTCAGCCGTGTCGCGGAAGGTTTCTCAACCAGCTAATGCTTTCCCAAGGAAAGCGGAGGTCAGCGGAATATGAGCGATACGACATCCGTCTATCAAGCCTACCAAGGCAACACTTACCTCTTCGGCGGCAATGCGCCCTATGTCGAAGAGATGTACGAGAACTATCTCGCCAACCCCGGTAGCGTGCCAGATACGTGGCGCGAGTACTTTGATGCGCTGCAGCACGTCCCGGCCGTGGATGGCAGCAACGCCAAAGACGTTCCGCACCTGCCCGTCATCAATGCCTTCGCAGAGCGCGCCAAGCAAGGCGGCACCAAGGTGGTGGTGGCGACCGGTGCCGACTCGGAGCTGGGTCGCAAGCGCACGGCCGTACAGCAACTGATCGCCGCCTATCGCAACGTGGGCCAACGTTGGGCCGATCTGGACCCGCTCAAGCGCACCGAGCGTCCCGCAATTCCCGAGCTGGAACCCTCTTTCTACGGTTTCAGCGATGCCGACCAGGAAACCGTGTTCAACACCAGCAACACGTTCTTCGGCAAAGAGTCGATGACCTTGCGCGAGTTGATCAACGCGCTGCGCGAGACCTATTGCGGCTCCATCGGTGCCGAATACATGTACGCCACCGACCAGAATCAGAAGCGCTGGTGGCAAGAGAAGCTGGAAACCATCCGCAGCAAGCCCAACTTTGGCGCGGACAAGAAGAAGCAGATCCTGGACCGCCTGACGGCCGCTGAAGGCCTCGAGCGTTTCCTGCACACCAAGTACGTAGGTCAAAAGCGTTTTTCGCTCGAAGGTGGTGAGAGCTTCATCGCTGCGATGGATGAACTCATCCAGTCTGCTGGCGCCAAGGGTGTGCAAGAAATTGTGATCGGTATGGCCCACCGTGGCCGTCTGAACGTGCTGGTCAACTCCCTGGGCAAGATGCCTAAGGACCTGTTCGCAGAGTTCGACCACACCGCTCCCGAAGACCTGCCTGCGGGTGACGTGAAGTACCACCAGGGCTTCAGTTCGGACGTGACCACCCCCGGCGGCCCGGTTCACCTGTCGCTGGCATTCAACCCATCGCACCTCGAAATCGTGAACCCGGTGGTCGAAGGCTCTGTGCGCGCTCGCATGGATCGCCGTGCCGACCCCCATGGCAAGCAGGTTCTGCCAGTGCTGGTCCATGGCGACGCAGCTTTTGCGGGCCAAGGCGTCAACCAGGAAACGCTGGCGCTGGCCCAGACCCGTGGCTACTACACGGGCGGCACGGTGCACATCATCATCAACAACCAGATCGGTTTCACTACCTCCGATCCACGTGACGCACGCTCCACGCTGTATTGCACCGACATCGTGAAGATGATCGAGTCGCCCGTGCTGCACGTGAACGGTGATGACCCAGAAGCCGTGGTTCTGGCGACCCAACTGGCGCTTGAATTCCGCATGGAATTCAAGAAAGACGTCGTGGTGGACATCATCTGCTTCCGCAAGCTGGGCCACAACGAGCAGGACACCCCGGCTCTGACGCAGCCGCTGATGTACAAGAAGATTGGCGCACACCCCGGTACCCGCAAGCTGTACGCCGACAAGCTGGCCACCCAAGGTCTGGGCGAGTCGCTGGGCGATGACATGGTCAAGGCTTACCGTGCCGCCATGGACGCGGGCAAGCACACGGTCGATCCGGTGCTGACCAACTTCAAGAGCAAGTACGCCGTGGACTGGAGCCCGTTCCTGGGCAAAAAGTGGACGGATGCTGGTGACACCGCTATCCCGCTGGCCGAGTGGAAGCGTCTGGCTGAGAAGATCACCACCATCCCTGACAGCGTCACGCCACACCAGCTCGTCAAGAAGGTGTACGACGACCGTGCTGCGATGGGCCGTGGCGATATGCCCGTGGATTGGGGTATGGGCGAGCACATGGCGTTTGCTTCGCTGGTGGCCAGCGGCTACCCAGTGCGCCTGTCCGGCGAGGACTGCGGCCGTGGCACGTTCACGCACCGCCACGCCGTGATCCATGATCAAAAGCGCGAGAAGTGGGACATCGGTACCTATGTCCCGCTGCAAAACGTGGCCGACAACCAGGCTCCGTTTGTCGTGATCGACTCCATCCTGTCCGAAGAGGCGGTGCTGGGCTTCGAGTACGGCTATGCATCGAACGACCCCAACACCTTGGTGATCTGGGAAGCGCAGTTCGGCGACTTCGCCAACGGCGCGCAAGTGGTGATCGACCAGTTCATCGCCTCGGGCGAAGTGAAGTGGGGCCGTGTGAACGGCATCACCCTGATGCTGCCCCACGGCTATGAAGGCCAGGGCCCTGAGCACAGCTCGGCCCGCCTGGAGCGCTTCATGCAGCTGGCTGCCGACACCAACATGCAGATCGTGCAGCCCACCACGGCCAGCCAGATCTTCCACGTGTTGCGTCGCCAGATGGTGCGTGATCTGCGCAAGCCGCTGATCATCATGACGCCCAAGTCGCTGCTGCGCAACAAGGACGCCACCTCGCCGCTGTCTGAGTTCACCAAGGGTAGCTTCCAGACGGTGATCCCCGAACAGGATGAAGCGATCGTGAAAAAGGCCGCTAAGGTCAAGCGCGTGATCGCATGCTCGGGCAAGGTGTACTACGACCTCGTGAAGAAGCGCGCCGAGAAGGAAGCCGACGATGTGGCGATTCTGCGCGTCGAACAGCTGTACCCCTTCCCGCACAAGGCGTTCTCCGCTGAGCTGAAGAAGTACCCGAACGCTACCGACGTGGTGTGGTGCCAGGACGAGCCGCAGAACCAGGGCGCCTGGTTCTTCGTGCAGCACTACATCCACGAAAACATGCTCGACGGCCAGAAGCTGGGCTACTCCGGTCGCGCTGCTTCGGCATCGCCAGCCGTGGGTTACTCGCACCTGCACCAGGAACAACAAAAGGCGCTGGTGGACGGCGCGTTTGCCAAGCTCAAGGGTTTTGTCCTGACCAAGTAAGGCCAGCTGCGACCCGACAACAGAACAAAACCCCATTCCGAAAGAATTGATATGGCTATCGTAGAAGTCAAAGTCCCTCAGCTGTCCGAATCCGTGGCCGAAGCCACGATGCTGACCTGGAAGAAGAAGGCCGGTGAGGCCGTGGCCGTGGATGAAATCCTGATCGAAATCGAAACCGACAAGGTCGTGCTCGAAGTGCCAGCGCCCGCCGCTGGCGTGCTGGCAGAAATCATCCAGGGCGATGGCGCCACGGTGGTGGCTGACCAGCTCATTGCCAAGATCGACACCGAAGGCAAGGCCGGTGCTGCAGCTCCTGCTCCGGCAGCAGCAGCTCCCGTGGCTGCGGCAGCACCTGCTGCAGCCCCCGCCGCTGCTGGCGGCTCCAAGGGTGATGTGGCCATGCCTGCCGCAGCCAAGCTGTTGGCCGACAACAACCTGTCTGTGTCGGCCGTGGCCGGTTCGGGCAAGGATGGCCGCGTGACTAAGGGCGATGTGCTGGCTGCAGTGGCGGGCGGCGCCAAGGCTGCCGTGGCTGCCGTGGCTGCGCCCAGCGTGATTCCCACGGGCGTGCCCACCAAGGCACTGCCCCAGGTGGCAGCGCCCACTGGCAAGGAAGACCTGAGCGGCCGTCCCGAGCAGCGCGTGCCCATGAGCCGCCTGCGCGCCCGTGTGGCCGAGCGTCTGCTGCAGTCGCAGTCGACCAACGCCATCCTGACCACGTTCAACGAAGTGAACATGGCCCCCGTGATGGACCTGCGCAAGAAGTTCCAGGACAGCTTCACCAAAGAGCACGGCACCAAGCTGGGCTTCATGTCCTTCTTCGTCAAGGCTGCTGTGCATGCCCTTAAGAAGTACCCTGTGCTGAACGCATCGGTGGACGGTAACGACATCGTTTACCACGGCTACTTCGACATCGGTATCGCCGTCGGCTCGCCCCGTGGCCTGGTGGTGCCCATCCTGCGCAATGCAGACCAGATGAGCTTCGCCGACATCGAGAAAAAGATCGCTGAGTTCGGCAAGAAGGCTGCTGAAGGCAAGCTGGGCATTGAAGAAATGACCGGCGGCACGTTCTCCATCTCCAATGGCGGCACGTTCGGCTCCATGCTGTCCACGCCCATCATCAACCCGCCCCAGTCGGCCATCCTGGGCGTGCACGCCACCAAGGACCGCGCCGTGGTCGAAAACGGCCAGATCGTGATCCGCCCGATGAACTACCTGGCCATGTCCTATGACCACCGCATCATCGACGGCCGCGAAGCCGTGCTGGGCCTGGTGGCGATGAAGGACGCGCTGGAAGACCCATCGCGCCTGCTGTTCGACATCTGATCCCCTGACTGCATCGACCCACCCGCGTGGCCCGGCCTCTGGTCCTGCCCGCCGGTGGGTCTTTCTCCAACTGACTGAACGAGATTTCCCATGAGCAAACAATTTGATGTGATCGTCATTGGTGGCGGCCCTGGCGGCTACATTGCCGCCATCCGCGCCGCCCAGCTGGGCTTCAATGTCGCCTGTATCGACGAGTGGAAGAACGACAAGGGCGGCCCCGCACCCGGCGGCACCTGCACCAACGTCGGTTGCATCCCCTCCAAGGCGCTGCTGCAGTCGTCCGAGCACTTCGAGCATGCCAACAAGCACTTTGCCGAGCACGGCATCACGGCGACCGGCGTCAAGATGGACGTGGCCAAGATGATTGCCCGCAAGGACGCCGTCGTGAAGCAGAACAACGACGGCATCCTGTACCTGTTCAAGAAGAACAAGGTCAGCTTCTTCCACGGCCGTGGCTCGTTCGCCAAGGCCGTCGAGGGGGGTTACGAGATCAAGGTGGCGGGTGCCGCTGAAGAGACGCTGACCGGCAAGCAGATCATCATCGCCACCGGCTCCAACGCCCGTGCGCTGCCCGGCACGCCGTTTGATGAGGAACTGGTGCTGTCCAACGATGGCGCCCTGCGCGTCGGCGCCGTGCCCAAGAAGCTGGGCCTGATCGGCTCGGGCGTGATCGGCCTGGAAATGGGCTCGGTGTGGCGCCGCCTGGGTGCTGAAGTCACCATCCTTGAAGGCCTGCCGACCTTCCTGGGTGCGGTGGACGAGCAGATCGCCAAGGAAGCCAAGAAGGCATTCGACAAGCAGGGCCTGAAGATCGAGCTGGGCGTGAAGGTTGGCGAGATCAAGACCAGCAAGAAGGGCGTGAGCATTGCCTACACCAACGCCAAGGGCGAAGCCCAGTCGCTGGATGTGGACAAGCTCATCGTTTCCATCGGCCGCGTGCCCAACACCATTGGCCTGAACACCGAAGCCGTGGGCCTGCAACTGGACGAGCGCGGCGCCGTCGTGGTGGATGCTGACTGCAAGACCAACCTGCGGGGCGTCTGGGCCGTGGGTGACGTGGTGCGTGGCCCGATGCTAGCGCACAAGGCTGAGGAAGAAGGTGTTGCCGTGGCCGAGCGCATCGCCGGCCAGCATGGCCACGTCAACTTCAACACCATCCCCTGGGTGATCTACACCAGCCCCGAGATTGCCTGGGTGGGCCGCACTGAGCAGCAGCTCAAAGCCGACGGCGTCAAGTACAAGGCTGGCAGCTTCCCGTTCCTCGCCAACGGCCGCGCACGCGCGCTGGGCGACACCACCGGCATGGTCAAGATGCTGGCCGATGCCGAGACGGATGAAATCCTGGGCGTTCACATCGTGGGCCCACAGGCCAGCGAACTGATCGCCGAGGCCGTGGTGGCCATGGAGTTCAAGGCCAGCAGCGAAGACATCGCGCGCATCTGTCACGCCCACCCCAGCCTGAGCGAAGCCACCAAAGAAGCAGCGCTGGCAGTGGACAAGCGCACTCTGAACTTCTGATTGAGGCCTCAATCAGCTACAGGCGCATGATTTACATGCGCTTGTAGCTATTATTTTTGTAGTATCAGAGCATCCACAAAGTGACCGTCAAACAGGCTTACCTGGCCGAGCTGGCCGCCAAAGGCTACCAAAGCGACCCCGCCCAGCTGCGTGCAGTGGATGCCCTGCAGCGCTGTGCTGACGAGTGGGCTCAGTACAAGGCACGGCGCTCCAATGCGATCAAGAAGCTGATCAACCGCCCCGAGATTCCGCGTGGCGTCTACATGTACGGCGGCGTGGGGCGGGGCAAGAGCTTTTTGATGGAGTGCTTTTTTGACGCTGTGCCCCTGAAGCGCAAGGTGCGCTTGCACTTTCACGAATTCATGCGTGAAGTACATCGCGAACTCGCAGCCCTCCAGGGCACGGTCAATCCGCTGGACGTGTTGGGCGAGCGCATCGCCAAACGCTACAAGCTCATTTGTTTTGATGAGTTCCATGTGGCGGACATCACGGACGCGATGATCCTGCACCGGTTGCTGGTGGCGTTGTTCGACAACGGTGTCGGCTTTGTGACCACTTCCAATTTCAAGCCTGACGATCTTTACCCCGGTGGCTTGCATCGCGACCGCATCCTGCCGGCAATTGACCTGCTCAATGAGCGGCTCGAAGTGGTCAACGTGGACAACGGCACCGACTATCGCCGCCGGACGCTGGAGCATGTGAAGCTGTATCACACGCCACTGGGCCCCGAGGCGGACGCCGAGATGAACCGGGCGTTCGACCAGCTCGCCGAAGTGCATGACGAAGACCCCGTGCTACATATCGAGGCGCGCGAAATTCGAGCCCGGCGCAAGGCTGGCGGGGTGGTGTGGTTTGACTTCAAGACCCTGTGCGGCGGGCCCCGGTCGCAGAACGACTATCTGGAGATTGCGACGCAGTTCCATACGGTGCTGTTGTCCGATGTTCCGTACATGCCCGTGAGCATGGCATCGCCAGCGCGGCGGTTTACCTGGCTGGTGGACGTGTTGTACGACCGCAGGGTCAAACTCATTCTGTCGGCGGCTGTGCCGCCTGAGCAGCTGTATACCGAGGGGCCACTGGCGCACGAGTTTCCACGCACGGTGTCGCGGCTCAACGAGATGCAATCCAAGGAATTTCTGGCGCTGGAGCGCCGCACGGTGGATACGGGGTTGACATGAGCAAGACCGGTGGGCGTTTGTGGGCGGTGTTGGTGGTGCTGGCTTGCTCAGTGGTACCTGTGCTGGTTGCTCCGGCCCGTGCTGCCACCGAGGCGGAGGCAAACTCTGCGTCTTCGTCGGCTGCTGCGCATCGAAAGGCTGAGCGTGACCGTATCGCACGCGAACGCGAGGCGCTGACAGCCCGGCGCCAGCAGGAAGAGGCGGTGTGCTACCAGCGCTTTGCGGTAGAGGACTGCTTGCGCGGCGTACGCGCCAAGGCGCGGGAGACCCACGACCGACTGCGCGCGCAGGAAATCGAAATCAATGATGCCGAGCGCAGGGAGAAAGCGGCAGAGCGCCTGCGGGCCATCGAGGACAAGCAAACAGCCGTCCCCCCCGCGGCCAAGCGTGCGGAGGCACAGGTTCGCAAGCCAGCGGCTGATCCGGAAGCTGCCAAGGCGCAGCGCGACTCAGAAGCGCACCAACGCGCGCAGCAACAAAACAGCCGCGCCCAGGCTCAGGCGACTGAGCAGGCCACACGTGCTGCCGCCAACGCGGATCGCGCGGCCCAGTCGCGTGCCAAACATGAACAGGCGCTCCAGGCTGCGGAGGAGCGTCGCGCGCGGGTTGAAAAATCCAGATCCGATGCCTTGGCCCAGGGGCGCAAGCCTGCTGCGCCCTTGCCGGCGCCTGCCGCGTCTGCGCCGATGCGTTGAATTGGGAAAGCCCGCAGGGGGACAGGCGATCAGAAGGGGCGGGAGATCCCAGGCGCATCAGCCAATAGGGAGGCAGGGTGGGGCAGTCTCATCACTACCCGATGAAATCCCTGCACAACCCCTGCTCCCGGCTGGTGGAGCGGGCGAGATCCTCAGGGCCGGCTCATGTCCAGGGGCGTCAGGCGCGCAATTTTTTTCTCTTCGGCCAGGGCCTCGATCTTGACGACCACCAGCGAGAGGTTGTCGCCGCCTCCACGTGCGCGGGAGCGGGCTTTTTCAATCAGGAACTCTGTCGCCTCCCGGGGGGACAGCGAATCGACTACCGATGCCAGCTCAGTAGGAGAAAAGTAGTGCCACACCCCGTCACTACAGGCCAGTAAGACATCGCCCGGCTGAAGCTGTGGAATGACATGGGTCGTGATGGGCGGGTCACTTTCGGTGCCCAGGCAGCCCACCAGGATGTTGGAGTGGGGATGGTTGTTGGCCTCGGCTTCCGTCAGCTCACCCCGATCGACCAGCGCTTGCACATAGGAGTGGTCGCTGGTGCGAAACGCCAGCCGGGAACCCTGAAAGTGATAGATGCGCGAGTCGCCGGCATGGACCCAGTGGCAGTCACCCCGGGGGTTGATCAGAAACGCCGCGATGGTACTGTGGGGTTCTTGCTCTGCCGAGATGGCGGTCAGCCGGATGACGATGTGCGCCTCTTCGACCATATTCTTGAGCATTGCCACCGGGTCGTCGGTGTCGGGCGAATAGCGCTCGAACAACTGGCGCGCCGTCATCATGACCTGGTCCGACGCCTTGCGCCCGCCGCTGCGGCCACCCATCCCGTCGGCGACCACACCCAGCACGCAGCCGTTGTGCCGCTCATGGGAGATCAGTGCCACCTGGTCTTGCTGGTATTCGCGGTCACCCTTGTGGATGCCGGTGGAGGCGATGAGGCGAAACGCTTTGGTCATGCTGCAGATTGTGGGGGCGCCTACGCGAACGCCTGTCGTGGAAAGCGGGCCAAGCGCGTATTATCCGCCCGCCTGTGGCATTTTTGCCATGCCCGTGGCCCTCTGCCTTGAAACCCAGTCTGCACTCCCCCCACCGCCAGTTGATCGAACTGCGCATGGAACATGCCGATCTCGATGCGCTCATCGACCGGTGTACGCCCGATGCGGCGCCCGACGAACTCACCTTGCGCCGTCTCAAAAAGCGCCGGCTGGTGCTGCGGGACGCCATGGAGCGGCTGGAGCGGCAACTCGAACCCCAAGAGCCCGCCTGATGTCGTTGGTGGCCATGGTGCCCGAGGTGTTTGCCGCCGGTGGTGTGTTGGCGCGGGCAGATGGGCATTTTCAGCCGCGTGACGGCCAGACCCAGATGGCCATTGCGGTGGCTCAGACCATTGCAGAAGGGGGCGCGCTGGTGGTGGAGGCGGGTACCGGCGTGGGCAAGACCTACGCCTATCTGGTGCCCGCCTTGCTGAGTGGTGAGCGGGTGCTGTTGTCTACCGCGACCAAGGCCCTGCAGGACCAGCTGTTCGCGCGCGACCTGCCTCTGCTGGCCCAGATCCTGGGGCTGCCCGTTCGCATGGCCCTGTTGAAGGGGCGCGCCAGTTATTTATGTCTGCATCGCATGCAGCAGGCACGCCTGGATGTCCAGGCCCAGGACCGTGGCGTTGCCCGCGTGCTGGCCAAGGTGGAGGACTGGTCGCGCCAGACCGTATCCGGCGATCTGGCCGAGCTGACCGGATTGGATGAGCGCTCGCCGGTGATTCCGTTGGTCACTTCGACGCGTGAGAACTGCCTGGGGTCCTCGTGTCCCCGCTTTCGGGAATGCCATGTGCACCGCGCGCGGCGCGAGGCGTTGGCGGCAGACATTGTGGTCATCAACCACCACCTGTTCTTTGCCGATGTGGCGGTGCGCGAGTCGGGCATGGCCGAGTTGCTACCGACGGTGCGTGTGGTCGTTTTTGATGAGGCCCACCAGATCAATGAGACCGGCGTTCAGTTTCTGGGGACGCAGATGTCCACGGGGCAATGGATGGACTTTGCCCGCGACCTGCTGATCGCCGGACTACAACATGCGCGCGGGTTGGCGGACTGGGCGGGGCTGTCGCAGATTCTGGAGTTGTCTGCGCGGGACCTTCGTCTGGTCGTAGGCAACGCGATTTTCCAGGGGGCGAATGGCGTTGTAGCAGGGGCCAGAGTGCGCTGGACGGAGGAGGCCCCCGAAGGTCTCTCGGGCGGTGCGTGGCATGCCGCGTTGCGCGCATTGGGATCGGCATGTGCGCAGTCGCTAGAGGCGCTGGACACGGTGAACGAAATATCGCCCGATCTGGAGCGCTTGTACGAACGTGGCAGTGCACTGTTGGCACGGCTGGCCAGGTTTTCGGGACCTTGTCAGGCCGATGCGGTGCGTTGGCTCGATGTGGGCAACCAGTTGCGTCTGATCGAGTCTCCGCTGGACATTGCAGATGCCATGCGCACCCGGATTCTGACGTTACCCGCAGAAACCTCGGAGGGCGAAGCCTGGCCTGAAGAGCCGGCCGCAAATATGGGCAGGGCGTGGATTTTCACGTCTGCGACGCTGGGTACCGATGAGGCCTTGACCTGGTTCACCGAACGAGCCGGACTGAAGGATGCACGCATCCTTCGCGTGGCCAGTCCGTTTGACTATGCCCGACAGGCGGCTTTTTATGTGCCGCGCCAGTTGCCATCGCCTGCGGATCCGTCCCACAGCCGCAGTGTGGCGGAGTGGGTTGCGTTGGCCGCCGAGCCGCTGGGCGGGCGCACGCTGGTGCTGACCACCACGCTCAAGGCCTTGCGCATCATTGGCGACGCCCTCAAAGAGCGTTGGCAGACCTCCGGCGCGTTGGAGGTGTTGGTTCAGGGGGAGTGGCCCAAGCGGCGCTTGATGGAGCGTTTTCGCGAAGGCGCATCACACGGCCGACCGGGTTGTGTGCTGGTGGCCTCGGCTTCGTTCTGGGAAGGGTTTGATGTGCCGGGCGATGCTCTGCAACTGGTGGTCATCGACAAGCTGCCGTTCCCACCCCCGGGAGATCCGTTGGTGGAGGCGCGTACCCAGCACCTCGAAAGGGCGGGTGGCAAAGCGTTTACATCCTGCGCGCTGCCGGAGGCGGCGGTTGCGCTCAAGCAGGGGGCCGGGCGCTTGATCCGGCATGAAACCGACCGGGGTATCTTGGTGGTGGGCGATACACGCCTGGTGACGATGGGTTACGGCAAGCGCTTGCTGGCCGCATTGCCTCCGATGTGCAGGCTGGAATCGCCCGAAGAATTCGAGTCTGCGTTGATGGCGCTTACCAAACCTTCCACCACGGATCCGACTTGCCCTTGAAGCCGCCATTCAGATAGGCGCTTTGTGGGTAGGACTTGTCCATCACACGGCGGGCGTCGTCGCGCAGCTGGGTCATTCCGAGCGCGTCGTAGGACTGGATCAGGATATACAGCGCCTCTTCAAGCGCTGGCACACCTTGGTAGTCTGCCAATGCCACTTGTGCGCGGCCAATGGCTGCCACATAGGCGCCACGCTGGAAGTAGTAGCGCGCCACATGCACTTCATACTGCGCCAGCGAATTGACGATGTAGGTCATGCGCTGGCGCGAGTCCTGCGCGTAGCGGGATTCAGGAAAGCGCGTGACCAGTTCGCTGAAAGCTTCAAAGGAGTCTTTGGCGGCTTTCTGGTCGCGCTCGGACAGGTCTTGGCGAGAGATGAACGAGAACAGGCCCAGGTTGTCGTTGAAGTTGACCAGGCCTTTCAGGTACAGCGCATAGTCCAGAGCCGGGCTTGCAGGGTGCAGCTTCATGAACCGGTCGAGCGTTGCGATGGCCTGCGCTTTTTCGCCCGCCTTGTAGTGGGCATAGGCCTTGTCGATCTGCGCCTGTTGGGCCAAGGGGGTACCTGCAGCACGGCCCTCCAGCTTTTCCAGCAGCGGAACGGCCTTGTCGTAGGCCCCGCTGTTCATTTCGTCCTGGGCTTCCGAGTGAATGCGATTTGGACTCCAGCCCGCCGTTTTATCGACCGTGGTGCTGGAGCAACCAGCCAGCAAACCAGCCAGCAGCAGGGCAGAAACAAGGGGCAGTGGGGCACGCAGCATCGCAAGCAGCTTTCAGCAAAGGAAAAAGGAGGTGCGCCAAAAGGGGCTCAGGGGTGTTGTTGCGGGCCGGTGCACTGAACACACCCGACACGCAAGCTGCCACCACCATTTCAGGCACGAAAAAGCATTGTACCGGCGGCGCCTGCCGCGCCAAGGCGCAGCGGGCGCCAGTGCTGCCGTGAGCCGCCGGGGTTTCTACAATGCCCGCATGTTTGTTCATTTGCGCCTGCACACCGAGTTCTCCGTCGTTGACGGTACCAATCGCATCGACGAGGTGGCCAAAGCCGCTGCCAAAGACGGCCAGCCCGCTCTGGCTATCACCGATCTCAATAATCTCTTTGGCGCGATCAAGTTCTACAAAGAGGCGCGGGGAAAGGGTGTCAAGCCCATCCTGGGCGCGGAGATCTTTCTCGAAGGCGAGGCCGGTGCCCCCCCGTCGCGTCTCATCGTTCTGGTTCAGAGTCGGCAGGGGTATCTGAACCTTTCGGAGCTGTTGGCCCGCGCTTGGACGCGCAACGTTGTGAAAAACCTGGCGTTGAGCACCTGGGCATGGCTGGAGGAGTTATCCGAGGGATTAATCGCGTTGTCTGGCGCTCAGGCCGGTCCGGTAGGGCAGGCGCTGATGAAGGGGGATGAGTCGGGCGCTGCAGACATTGCGTTGCGTCTGGGGGGCATTTTCCCGCACCGGTTTTATGTGGAACTTCAACGCGCTGGCCGCACTGACGATGAAGCCCATGTGGTTGCGGCAGCACAGCTCGCTGCACGACTGAGCCTGCCCGTCGTCGCAACCCACCCAATTCAGTTTGCCGGGCCCGATGACTACGAGGCGCATGAGGCCCGCATCTGCATCGCAGAAGGGGAAATCCTGGCCAACCCCCGCCGGGTGCGCAAGTTCACTCGCGACCAGTATTTCAAGACCTCTGCGGAGATGGAGGCCTTGTTTGCTGACCTGCCATCGGCCATTGCCAATACGGTCGAGATTGCGCAACGCTGCAATCTGACCCTGGTGTTGGGCAAACCGCAGTTACCGGACTTTCCGACGCCCAATGGCATGCCCATCGATGAGTATTTCCGCTACGCGTCGTTCGAAGGGTTGGAGGAGCGCCTCAAGCATCTCTTCCCAGACGAGACCGAAAGAGACAAGCAGCGACCACGCTATGTGGAGCGACTGGAGTTCGAGCTGGGCACCATTCTCAAGATGGGGTTTCCCGGCTACTTCCTGATCGTGGGTGACTTCATTCAGTGGGCGAAGAACAATGGCTGCCCGGTGGGGCCGGGCCGTGGTTCAGGTGCCGGCTCGCTGGTCGCCTATGCGCTGAAGATCACCGACCTGGACCCGCTGCAATACAACCTGCTGTTCGAGCGCTTTCTGAACCCAGAGCGTGTGTCGATGCCTGACTTCGACATCGATTTCTGCCAGTCCAACCGCGACCGGGTGATTGACTATGTCAAGGACAAATACGGCAAGAACGCTGTGAGCCAGATCGCCACCTTCGGCACGATGGCAGCCAAGGCTGCGATCCGCGACGTGGGCCGGGTCATGGACATGAGCTATACCTTCTGCGACGGTATTTCCAAGCTGGTGCCCGGCAAGCCCGGCATGTCCTACACCCTGGCCTATCCGCCCGAGGTGAAGAAGGAAGGCGACAAGAACAACTACGCGCTGGAGCTGGAGCCCATGCTCTACGAGCGCGTGCGCAAGGAAGAAGACGTCAAGACCGTCATCGAGATGGCGCAAAAGCTTGAGGGCATGACGCGCAACATCGGCATGCATGCCGGCGGCGTGTTGATCGCGCCCGGCAAACTCACCGATTTCTGCCCGCTGTACCAGCAGCCGGGCAGTGAGTCGGCCGTGAGCCAGTACGACAAGGACGACGTCGAGGCCATCGGACTGGTCAAGTTCGACTTTTTGGGGTTGGCAACGCTCACCATTCTGGAGATTGCGCGCGAGTTCATCATCAAGCGCCACAAGGGCCAGGAGAACTTTGCGTTCGAGAACATTCCGCTCGACGACGGGCCGACGTACCGGCTGTTCTCCGAGGGCAAGACTGAAGCGGTATTCCAGTTTGAAAGCCGCGGCATGCAGGGTATGTTGAAAGAGGCCCGCCCCAGCCGGCTGGAAGACCTGATTGCACTGAACGCGTTGTACCGGCCAGGGCCCATGGACCTGATTCCCAGCTTCGTGAACCGAAAGCATGGCAAGGAAGAGGTCATCTACCCCCACCCGCTGGTGGAGCCTGTGCTGGCCGAGACTTACGGGATCATGGTGTACCAGGAGCAGGTGATGCAGACCGCTCAGGTGCTGGGCGGTTACAGCCTGGGCGGCGCCGACATGCTGCGCCGGGCCATGGGCAAGAAGAAGGCCGAGGAAATGGCCGAACACCGCGCCATTTTCCGCAAGGGAGCTGCCGAGAAGGGCATCAGCCAGGAGAAGGCTGACGAGGTGTTCGACTTGATGGAGAAGTTTGCGGGCTACGGCTTCAACAAGTCGCACGCAGCTGCTTATTCCCTGCTGGCGTATCACACCGGCTGGCTCAAGGTGCACTACACCGCCGAATTCTTCTGCGCCAACATGACGGTGGAAATGGATGACACCGACAAGCTCAAGGTGTTGTTTGAAGACGCGCAAAAGATGGGGCTGTCGTTTGAGCCGCCGGATGTGAACCGGGGCTTTTACCGGTTCGAACCCGTCACTGACAAGATCATCCGTTATGGCCTGGGGGCCGTGAAAGGCACGGGTCAACAGGCGATTGAAGCCATCGTCGCCGCCCGCGAAGGGCGCGGGGAAGGCCCACAGGGCTCGACGAAGGGTCCTTTCAAGAGCCTGTTTGATTTCTGTGTGCGGGTGGACAAGGCCCGCATGAACAAGCGCACGGTGGAGGCTCTGATCAAGGCGGGCGCCTTTGACTCCATCCATCTCAACCGGGCAGCCCTGGTCGCTTCGATTGACCGTGCGTTTGACTTTGCCGCTGCAACGCTGGCCAACGTGAACCAAGGGGGGTTGTTCGACATGATGGGCGACGATGCCCATGGCTCCAGCACGCAGGAGCCAGACCTGGTGGATGCAACGCCCTGGGGCATCAAGGAGCGGCTCACGCTGGAAAAAACCGCCGTGGGGTTCTACCTGTCTGGCCACCTATTTGATGAAGTGGCGACGGAGGTGCGCCGTTTTGTGCGCACCCAGATCGACGAGCTGCTGGATAGCCGTGAGCCCCAGGTCCTGGCCGGCATCATCAGCGACTTCCGGGTCATCAACGGGCAACGGGGCAAGCTGGGGCTCTTCAAGCTGGACGACAAGTCTGCAGTGATCGAAGCGTCTGCGGATGAAGCGCTGCTCAACACCTACCGCAACCAACTCAAGGAGGATGAGTTTGTGGTGATGATGGGAAGGTTGCAGCTGGACCACTTCAGCGGTGGCCTGCGCGTCAAGGTGCAGCAGGTGTGGGATTTGGCGGGCGCGCGTTGCCGGTTTGGCAAATATCTGCATGTGACCGTGGGTGACAAGGCGCCAGATGTGCCACGCCTGGTGCGCGAATTTCCGCCGGTGCGTGAAGAGGTCGCCGAAGGAGAGCTGGTGCACGGGCTGCGCGTGCGCATGGGTGTGCGCTGCCAGTCGGACGATGCGGCCGCGGTGGCGGAGTTGCAATTGGGCGAAAACGCGCGTTTTTACCCCAGCGATGCGGCCCTTGCAGCGTGGACGGCCCAAGTAGGCGCCGGTGCTGCCAATGTGGTCTATGAGTGACGGATTGTTCTGCCAGAGTTTCGGTCAACGGCTGGCTTGAAAAATACCTGCCCCACAACCAGCTTCTCCTGCAGCAGCACCTTCTTCGGGTCGCTAGAATGATTTTCATGGCAACAAAACCACCTTCACCCCCCACCGCGCCGCCGGTGACTCGGCCAGCGCGGGATGACGGCGGTTCGGTCGTGCTCGAGAGGCGCACCCAAAAGACCCAGCCGCCCCAGATGTACCAGGTGGTCATGCTCAATGACGACTACACGCCCATGGAGTTCGTCATCGTGGTGCTGCAGGAGTTTTTTAGCAAGGACCGCGAAACGGCCACCCAGATCATGTTGAAGATCCACCTGGATGGCAAAGGCGTTTGCGGCGTTTATTCGCGCGATGTGGCCGCCACCAAGGTAGAGCAAGTGCTTGACGCCGCCCTCAAGGCGGGCCACCCACTGCAATGTGTCAGTGAGCCTGTTGAATAACAGGTCTTTTGTCCCGATCTACAGTTATCCCTTCCACGCAAGCACAAAGGAGTTCACATGATTGCCCAGGAACTGGAAGTCAGCTTGCACATGGCCTTTGTTGAGGCCCGTCAGCAGCGCCACGAGTTCATCACCGTGGAGCATCTGTTGCTTGCATTGCTCGATAACCCCAGCGCAGCGGAGGTGCTGCGCGCATGTTCGGCCAACATCGATGATCTGCGTTCATCGCTGTCGAACTTCATCAAAGACAACACGCCCCAGGTCGCCGGTACCGACGAGGTGGACACTCAACCCACCCTGGGCTTCCAGCGGGTGATCCAGCGCGCCATCATGCACGTGCAGTCCACGGGCAACGGCAAGAAAGAGGTGACGGGCGCCAATGTGCTCGTGGCCATCTTCGGCGAGAAAGATTCGCACGCTGTGTACTACCTGCACCAGCAGGGCGTCACGCGCCTGGACGTGGTCAACTTCATTGCCCACGGCATCAAGAAGGGCGAGCCACCGGAACCCGCCAAGGCTGAAAATCAGGCCGAGGGCGAAGAAGGCGGTGGTGGCGAGCGCAATGAAAAAGCCTCGCCCCTGGAGCAGTTCACCCAGAACCTGAACCAGGCGGCCAAGGACGGCAAGATCGACCCGCTGATCGGCCGCAACTACGAGGTCGAGCGCACGATCCAGATCCTGTGCCGCCGCCGCAAGAACAACCCGCTGCTGGTGGGCGAAGCCGGTGTGGGCAAGACTGCCATTGCCGAGGGGCTGGCCTGGCGCATCACGCAGAACGACGTGCCTGAAATCCTTGCCGAAGCCACGGTGTACTCGCTCGACATGGGCGCGTTGCTGGCGGGCACCAAGTACCGAGGCGATTTCGAGCAGCGCCTCAAAGGCGTGCTCAAGTCGCTCAAGGACAAGCCCAATGCCATCCTTTTTATCGACGAAATCCACACCTTGATCGGTGCGGGCGCGGCCTCGGGCGGCACTTTGGATGCGTCCAACTTGCTCAAGCCTGCGCTGTCCAGTGGCCAGCTCAAGTGCATCGGTGCCACCACGTTCACCGAGTACCGTGGCATCTTCGAAAAGGATGCTGCGCTGTCGCGCCGCTTCCAGAAGGTGGATGTGGTCGAGCCCAGCGTGGCCGAGACCATCGACATCTTGAAGGGCCTCAAGAGCCGCTTTGAAGAGCACCACAGCGTGAAGTACGCTGCTGCAGCCCTGCAGGCTGCAGCCGAACTGAGTGCCAAGTACATCAACGACCGCCATTTGCCTGATAAGGCCATCGACGTGATCGACGAAGCCGGTGCCGCGCAGCGCATCCTGGTGCCCAGCAAGCGCAAGAAGACCATCGGCAAGGCCGAGATCGAAGAGATCGTGGCCAAGATCGCGCGCATCCCGCCGGCCAATGTCAGCAATGACGACCGCGGCAAGCTGCAGACGCTGGAGCGCGACCTTAAGAGCGTGGTTTTCGGTCAGGACAAGGCGCTTGAGGTGCTCGCCAGCGCTGTCAAGATGGCGCGTTCGGGTCTGGGCAAGGGTGACAAGCCCATCGGCTCGTTCCTGTTCAGCGGTCCCACGGGTGTCGGCAAGACCGAAGCGGCCAAACAGCTCGCGTACATCATGGGCATCGAGCTGATCCGCTTCGATATGTCCGAGTACATGGAGCGCCATGCCGTGAGCCGCCTGATCGGCGCGCCCCCGGGCTACGTGGGCTTTGACCAAGGGGGTCTGCTGACCGAAGCCATCACGAAGAAGCCGCACGCGGTACTGCTGCTCGACGAGATCGAGAAAGCGCACCCTGACATCTTCAACGTGTTGCTGCAGGTCATGGACCATGGCACGCTGACGGACAACAACGGCCGCAAGGCCGACTTCCGCAACGTGCTCATCATCATGACCACGAATGCTGGCGCCGAGACCATGAACAAGGCGACCATCGGCTTTACCAACCCGCGTCAGGCGGGCGACGAGATGGGCGATATCAAGCGCCTGTTCACGCCCGAGTTCCGCAACCGGTTGGATGCTATTGTCAACTTCAAGGCGCTCGACGAGCAGATCATCTTGCGCGTGGTGGACAAGTTCCTGCTGCAGCTGGAGACTCAGCTGGCCGAGAAGAAGGTGGAAGTCACCTTCACCGACGCCTTGCGCAAGCATCTGGCCAAGAAGGGCTTCGACCCCCTGATGGGCGCGCGCCCGATGCAGAGACTGATTCAGGACACGATCCGCCGTGCCTTGGCCGATGAGCTGCTGTTTGGCCGCCTGACCGAAGGCGGACGCCTGACTGTGGACATTGAGATGAAGAAGGACGACAAGGGGGTGGAAACGCCCGAAGTGCTTCTGGACATCCAGCCTTTGCCTAAGAAGGAGCGCTCGGCGAAGTCTGAACCTGCAGAGCCGGAAGAGGCAACGACCGACTGACCTTGCGTTCCTCGCAAGTTCGCGAAAAGCCCACGGCGTCAACCGTGGGCTTTTTCATTGGCAATGGCCGCTGGGGGTATACACCACCAGAGGCGATGTATAGGTGTTTTCTAGCGTGCTGGGGTGCGTGCGGCTGGAGCGCTAGCGCGCCCCGCCTTCACCGGTTGTGTGGCCTGAGCAAGCAAGGGCGCACACTGCGCATCGTCGTCAGCGCCAGGGACTGTGACCGGTATCAGCGCCAACGCTGCAGGCGCGGCCACCGCAGCGGCAATGGCTGCACCTGCGCGCAGCAGCAAGGGGCCCGGTTCTGCGCCCACGTCGGGCTTGCCCAGCGTGCCGCGCACATACAACGGAGTGCGCAAAGAAAAGAACTTCCACTCCAGGGATGCAGGCTTCACGCTCAGGTTCAGGCGCTCGTCTGCCATGTCGATGGTGCCGGTGACATCCACCACCGCTTCGTTGGTGCTCAGCTTGGCAGTGCGGACTGTGGCAACCCCTTCACGCACGGCCAGGTCTGCCACTGCGCAACGGAGCTGCACCTCCTTGTCGTCGCCAAACAGTTTGCCAATCACAATGCTGCCGACGTTGAGCGCAGCGCGGTCCAGCAGTTCGCGGCTCAGGGTTCCCTCGCGCACATACAGGCGCGCCTCGCCGTTGCTTGTGCCGAGCCATTGCGCCACGGAGTTGCCTTGGCCATTCAATGCGATGGCACCGTCCAGCCGGCCCAGGCTTTTACGCGTCAATTCCACCTCGGGGAACAAGGCAGCGAGTCGCAGGTTTTGCACGCGGGTGTCCATGCGTACGGTGAGCGGTCGTTTGCGACTATCCAGCACCAGCTCTGACTCAATCTGGCCTTTGGCTACGCCAAAATGCAAAGGCTCCAGGCGCAGCACTGCATCGTCGAGCACCGCGTGCACGCTGAGGTCTTCCAGTGGCAGGCTGTCGGGGCGGATCACTCGTTGTCCCGAGAATTTCAGATCCATGTCCATGTTGCTCCAACGATCGGTGGCGAAGGCCGCGTTGGGCAATACCCTGCCATTGCGACCCGCTGGGGCCTTCGCCGTGGTGGCTGTCCCGAGCACTGGCCCCAGGTCTGCAAGCCGCAATTGGTTGGATGTGATGGCTCCCGACAGCTTGCCGCGCGGCGCCCCTGATACAAAGCGCAGATTGCCGTGAAGGTCGCTCTGACCGACTGTTCCGGTGAAGTCACGATAGTTCCACACGGCGCGGCCTGGCTGCAGGCTACCCTGCAGTCGGCCCTGCGTTTGAAACGCAGGTGTGTTGGGCAGAACCAGGCCCGTGAGCGGGTACAGATCCGCCATGCTGGCGCCCTTGAGCATCACCTGAAAATCCATGCCTGACAGGGCGCCCGGGTTGGCCAAAATACCCTGAACCGCTGTTTCCACACTGCCCGCCTTGGCTGTGAATTGCAGGGGGTAGTTCACTTCCTTGTCACGCAGTGTGAGGACGGAGCCGGCCTTGCCGTGGCCTTCGATGCGTGCTTTGCCCAGCGTACCCATCACATCGAATCGCACACCATAGCGTGGGGAACCAGAAGCAACGTCTGCGCTGGCCGCAGACGAGGCTGCTGCGTGCGGGGGCGCCATTGCCGTCTCTTCTGGCAAGGTATCGACGCGGGCGGTTAGGTCCAGGTCCTGTATGGCGTCGGCATACCCCAGTCGGCCTTTACGAACCGCCAGCTGGTGGACGCTGAACGACCAGCGAGTCTTCGTATCGGTGGGATCTTTTTGGGGGAAGGTCCAGTTGTTGGTCCCATCGCGCAGCCGAGCCAGTGAGATATCCGGGCCAGAGAGTTCCAAGGTATCAATCACCACTTCACGAGCCAGCAACGGCCAGAGCTTGAGCGACGCGCGTGCCACCTCCGCGCTGGCCGTGGGGCGCGGTTCTGCGCTCTTCCCTGTGCGGGCGAACCCTGGGGGGTCTTGCAGAACCAGCTGCGTGCCCTGCACGGTGACGCCGGGTATCCAGCGGTGCCAGCCCTCTTCGAGGGGCTGCGGCCAGTGCCAGGAAGCGGACAGGTCGCCTTCCACCGCAAACTGTCGTCCGCTCGCTTCGCTGGCGGCTTGGTTCAGCCAGGGCTTGGCGCGATTCCAGTCCCACTGGGTCAAAGTCACCGCGCCAATCAAGAGCAGCCCCATCACGCTCGCCGCCACACCCCAGGCTATGCGTACCCCGCGGCTGCCTTGTCTCCTTGGGAATGCGGGTTGAGCTACGGGGCGGGGCGATGGGTTGGTATCGTGGTTGGTCGGAGGGCTCGTCATAGAGCGGTCATGCTAGCCCGCAGAACGTGACTTTGGGCCCCTCAGGCTGAGTCGCAGGCCTTTTGGCGCGCTTGTCCTACAGAGTGGGAACGGGTGGACAATCTTCTTGCCGTGCGAGGCTGGGGACACGTCGGCCCATGCGGGGTCTGATGCTGTGCGGTTACGCATGTCGATCCCTCCTAGAATTCGCAAGCCATGCACAACCCCCGTCATCCCCATGTTCTCCCGGTGCGCGACGGGGTGAGCCCCAGCTGTGTGGTGCTGCCCACACGCGGGCAGGGCAGCATGCTGGATTTCCTGGCGCGGCGACTGCCCGTAGTGTCCCGTGATGGCTGGTACGACCGCATGAAGGCGGGCGATGTGGTGGATGAGCGCGGGCAGATTGTTCAGCCCGAGCGGCCCTTTGAGGGTGGGGTGCGTCTTTACTACTACCGCAGCCTACCGGCGGAGCCCGCATTGCCTTTCTGCGAAACCGTGCTCTACCAGGACGAACATCTGGTGGTGGCGGACAAACCGCACTTCATGCCCGTCACGCCTTCAGGTCGTTATCTGCAAAACACCTTGCTGGTGCGGCTGAAGCGTCGGCTGGGCTTGCCCGAGTTATCACCACTGCACCGCATTGATCGCGATACAGCCGGGCTGGTGATGTTGTCGGTGCAGCAGCGCACACGTGGTGTCTACCAGGCCTTGTTCCGGGACCGGCAGATCATCAAGCACTACGACGCGATTGCGCCCTGGCGCGCGGACGTAGTCTTTCCCCGCGACCATGTCAGCCGCCTGGAAGAAAGCCCGCAGTTCTTTCGCATGCACGAAGTGCCTGGAGAGCCCAACAGCCACACCCACATGCAGGTGCTGGAGGTGGCCGGTGATTGGGCGCGCTACCGCCTGTCACCCATCACCGGCAAACGGCACCAGTTGCGCGTGCACATGGCGGCCCTGGGACTGCCGCTGCGCAACGACCCGTTCTACCCAGTGGTCAACGACCCGCCCGAAGGTGACTATTCGCGGCCCCTGCAGTTGCTGGCAAGGTCACTGGAGTTTGTGGACCCGGTCACGCGGGCCCAGCGTGTCTTCGAGAGCCGGCAGTCCCTGCGGCTACCCAAGGATGGTTAGGCTCTCTGAACGCGCTTGCGCTGGCAGGACGTGGGAGTTCTTGCCGCGCATTAGGGATATTTGCAAGGGTTTTACCTAATTCTCGACGGGCCATTGCTGATTGCGCCGTTTGCATTACGGGGCGAATCGGGTACTTTGTCTCTCTCATATGCATGCCATTGCATAAATTACAGAAAAGTACGAGATGATTTCGTCAAACAGTCGCCACTCAGTGGCTTTCAAACTTTCGGCAACCGCTTTGTTCAGCCTGTTGGTGGTGTTGCTGGCCACCATGGGCATTGTCAGTGGCCTGCTGTGGAAAGACTTCGGCCGCTTATCGCGGGACGATGCCAAGCAGTACGCCGCCCAGGTGCGCATGCTGGTGCAGACCTTTGACGACACCGCACAAGAGCAGGCCAAGCGGGACTTCACCCTTTTCAAGGCGAATTTCCCTGGCCAGTTCTCTGTGGCCGAGACGCCCGGTGCGGACGGAAAGCCTGAAGCGGTGCTGTCGTTTCAAGGCGCGTCCGTTAACGGCGATTTCGAGGTGGTTGACCGCTTTTCTAAAGACAGCATGGGCGCGGTGGCGACCATTTTTGCGCGCACGGGGGATGACTTCATCCGCGTGACCACGTCGCTTAAGAAGCAGGACGGTGAGCGCGCCTACAAAACCCTGCTGGACCGCAAGCACCCTGCCTATGCCCTGATGAATGAGGGCAAGACATACATCGGCCGCGCCATCCTGGGCAAGCTCGATACAGTGATGGCGGGGCAGAAGCTGTTTGCGACCGGAGCGGTCTATGCGGTCAACCTCTCGGCAGGCCCGGCGCGGGGCAGTATTTTTGGCCTGCCGGGCGCGGGCAAGTCCCTCAAGGTGGATGAAAAGGACGAACAGGCCAAGGCATGGATGGCGTCGTTGGCGGCTGTGGGGCAGTCGGGTGACTTGGAGTCGGAGTGGTCCCCGCGCCGCAGTGGCGAGGGTGACCACGCCACACGTTACCTGGCAGTGGAGCACTACAAGCCTTGGAACTGGGCCATCGTGGCAGAAGCGCCCCTGACCGAAATGATGGGCGAGGCCCGCAATGTGCTGGCCTGGCTGTGGCTGGGTGTGGTGGTGGCGCTGGGCCTGCTGACAGTGGTGCTGGTGCTGGCCACCCGCCGCCTGGTGGGCGCGCCCGTGCAGCAGTTGAGTGCCGCGCTGGCCTACTTGGCGCAGGGCGATCTCACACATGCGGTGTCAGTGCGGTCCCGCGACGAAATCGGCACCCTGGCCCAGGCGATGGAGGGCTTCCGGGTCCGCCTGGTGGAAAGCCTGGGCACTGTGCGCACCAGCGCCGACAGCGTGTCGGCCGCCAGCACTGAAATTGCCCAAGGCAATCAGGACCTCTCAGGCCGCACCGAGAGCCAGGCGAGCGCGTTGGAGCAGACGGCAGCGAGCATGGAGCAACTGGGCGCCACCATCCGCCACAACGCCGACAGTGCCGGCCAGGCCAACCAACTGGCCGTGGGCGCCAGCCGCGTAGCACAGCAGGGTGGGGAGGTGGTGTCCAAGGTGGTCAGCACCATGCAGGACATCAACAACAGCAGCCAGAAGATTGCAGACATCATCGGCGTGATCGACGGCATTGCGTTCCAGACCAATATCCTCGCGCTCAACGCGGCCGTGGAGGCCGCCCGCGCGGGTGAACAAGGCCGTGGCTTTGCGGTGGTGGCGGCCGAGGTGCGCAACCTGGCCCAGCGCACCGCCGCCGAGGCCAAGGCCATCAAGGAGCTGATTGGTGCGAGCAGCGCCATGGTGCAGCAGGGCTCGGTGCTGGCCGATGAGGCCGGTACCACCATGCAGGAGGTGGTCCGCGCAATCCAGCGCGTGGCAGACATGGTTTCCGAAATCAGCGCCGCGAGCAATGAACAGACTGCAGGCGTGGGCCAGGTGGGTGAAGCCGTTACCCAGCTCGATCAGACCACGCAGCAGAACGCCGCCCTGGTGGAGGAAATGGCCGCCGCCGCCAGCAGCTTGCGCACGCAGGCGCAGCAAATGGTGGAGGCGATTGCGCGCTTCAATCTGGGGCAGGAGAACGCATCCACGCGGCGCTGAGTACATTGCCCATGAAAAAACCCGCCAGGCTTCTCGGCCTGGCGGGTTTGGATTATGGAGCGGGTGAAGGGAATCGAACCCTCGTATGAAGCTTGGGAAGCTGCCGTTCTACCATTGAACTACACCCGCGAAGCCTTGGATTATAGGCAGCATCGGTAGACCGTAGCGTGTGTGCCCAACTGAGTGATAGCCACTCCCGCGTTATTACGACGGTTGTAGTGAGAGTTATCCGCAACTGCGCTCACTTGCCACTCAAGACATCCCCCACGCACAGGTACTTGATCTCCACATAGTCGTCCATGCCGTAGTGCGAGCCCTCGCGGCCCAGGCCCGACTGCTTGACGCCGCCAAAAGGCACATGCTCGGTGGCCAGGATGCCCACGTTGGCGCCGACCATGCCGTATTCCAGCGCCTCGGTCACGCGGAAGATGCGGCCCACGTCGCGGCTGTAGAAGTAGCTGGCCAGGCCGAATTCGGTGTTGTTGGCTGCGTCGATGGCTTCCTGCTCGGTCTTGAACTTGAACACCGGGGCGAAGGGGCCGAAAGTTTCCTCGCGGGCGCAGAGCATGTCGGCCGTGGCGTTGGCGACCACCGTGGGTTCAAAGAACTGGCCCGAGCCCAGGGCGGTGAGGCGCTGGCCGCCTGCGACCACCTGGCCGCCCTTGGCCAGTGCATCGTCCACATGGCGCTGCACCTTGGTCAGGGCGGCTTCTTCGATCAGCGGGCCCTGGTTCACACCGGCCTCAAAGCCGTTGCCCACTTTGGCCGTCTTCACCTTGGCGGCGAACTTGGCCACGAACTCGTCGTACACGCCTTCCTGCACGTAAAAGCGGTTGGTGCACACACAGGTCTGGCCGGCGTTGCGGTATTTGCTTGCGAACGCGCCTTCCACGGCGCTGTCCACATCGGCATCGTCGAATACGATGAAGGGCGCGTTGCCACCCAGCTCCAGGGACATTTTCTTGACCGTGGGTGCCGACTGCGCCATCAGGATCCGGCCCACTTCGGTGCTGCCGGTAAAGCTGATGTGGCGTACCACGTCGCTCGCGCACAGCACCTTGCCGATAGCGATGGAGTTGTCGCTGTCGGCGGGCAGGATGTTGAACACGCCGGCCGGGATGCCCGCGCGGATGGCCAGCTCGGCCGCCGCCAGCGCGGTGAGCGGCGTCAGCTCGGCAGGCTTGATGACCACGGGGCAGCCTGCAGCCAGCGCGGGCGCGACCTTGCGCGTGATCATGGCCAGCGGGAAGTTCCACGGCGTGATGGCTGCGCACACGCCGATGGGCTGCTTGAGCACCAGCAGGCGGCGGTTGTTGTCGAACTGGGGCAGGGTCTCGCCATTGATGCGCTTGGCTTCTTCGGCAAACCATTCCACAAAGCTTGCGCCGTAGGCGACTTCGCCCTTGGCCTCGGGCAGGGGCTTGCCCTGCTCGGCGGTCATGATGCGGCCCAGGTCGTCCTGGTGGGCCATCAGCAGGTCGTACCACTTGCGCAGGATGATGCTGCGCTCCTTGGCGGTTTTGGTCTTCCAGGGCCCCCAGGCGGCGTTGGCGGCGGCAATGGCGGCCTCTGCATCGGCCGGGCCCAGGTTGGCCACGTCGGCAAGCTTGAGGCCCGTGGCCGGGTCGTTCACATCAAAGCGGCTGCTGCCTGCGACCCACTGGCCGTTGATGAGACCGTCGGTCTTGAGCAGTGTGGGGTCGTTCAGCAGGGCGAGGGGAGAGGTCTTCATGTCCATGGGAGTGCTTCCAGAAAGAGGGGCGTGGCGAAGGAAAGACGAAAGAAAAACCAGGCGCTAAAAAGCCAGATGCGTTTGCCCGCAGGGCCGGGGTCTAGCCAAAGGCTAGCACGCCGGGACGCATCGCGTTGGTCGCCAAGGTGGCAGCCACTGGCAGCATATCGGTCATGCGCGACGGCCGCGCAGCCATTCCAGCGCCAGCAGCAAGCTGGTGGTGAACAGGATGAGCAGCGTGGCCACCGCGGCGATGGTGGGCGAGATGTTTTCGCGAATGCCGTTGAACATCTGGCGCGGCAGTGTGGACTGGTCGGCACCCGCGAGGAACAGCGTGACCACGACCTCGTCGAACGAGGTGGCAAACGCAAACAGCGCGCCCGAGATCACCCCCGGTGCAATCACTGGCAGCGTGATGCGGAAGAAGGTGTTCAGTGGCGTCTCGCCCAGGCTCAGAGAAGCCCGCACCAGGTTGTGGTTGAAGCCCGCCAGTGTGGCCAGCACGGTGGTCAGCACAAACGGGGCGCCCAGCGCGGCGTGCACGACGATGAGGCCCAGGTAGCTGTCGGCCAGCCCGAGCGGCGCAAAGTACAGGTAGGTGGCCACGCCCACCACGATGATGGGCACCACCATGGGCGCGATCAGGATGCCCATGAGCAGCCCCTTGAAGCGGAAGTCCGCCCGCGACAAACCCACCGCCGCCAGCGTGCCCAGCACCGTGGCAATCAGCGTGGCCGCAGGCGCCACGATGAAGCTGTTGCGCGTGGCGCGCGCCCATTCGGCGGATTCGAACAGGTTCTGGTACCACTTGAGCGACCAGCCGTGGATGGGGTAGGCGAGGAACGAACTCTCGGAAAACGACAGCGGCACCATCACCAGGATGGGCGCCAGCAAGAAGGCGAGCACGGCCACACACAGCGCGCGCACGGCCCACCAGCAGAGCTTGTCGGCCAGCGTGGCATACAGGGGAAAGGAGGGAAGGCGGAACATGGTCAGCGGCTTTCTGCGTCAGAAGATGGGTCCACCTGGGGTCAGCCCAGGCTCAACTCGGCCTTGCCAAAGCGCCGGTACACGCCATACAGCACCAGCGTGGCCGCCAGCAGCAGGGCGCCCAGCGCGCAGGCCATGCCCCAGTTCACTTCCACATTGGTGTAGCGGGCGATGTAGTAGCTCAGCATCTGGTCGTCCGCCCCGCCCAGCAGCGCAGGGGTGACGTAGTAGCCGATGGCCAGGATGAAGACCAGCAGCGCGCCCGCGCCAATGCCGGGGTAGGTTTGCGGCACATACACCCGAAAAAACGCTGCCACCGGCGAGCTGCCCAGCGACACCGCCGCGCGCAGGTAGCTGGGCGGCACACTTTTCATCACGCTGTACAGCGGCAGGATCATGAAGGGCAGCAGGATGTGCACCATGGCAATCACCACGCCCGTGCGGTTGAACAGCAGTGCCAGCGGCTGCTCGATCAGGCCCAGCCCCATCAGCCCCCGGTTGACCAGCCCTTCGGACTGCAGCAGCACGATCCACGCAGCCACGCGCACGAGGATGGAGGTCCAGAACGGCACCAGCACCAGGATCATCAGCACGTTGGCCGGGCGGGCGGGCAGGGTGGCCAGCCACCAGGCCAGCGGGTAACCCAGCAGCAGGCACACCAGTGTGACCACCAGGCTGATGTGGAAGGTGCGCAGCAGGATGCCGCCAAACGCGCGCTGTTCCTCGGGCATGCGCTCGATGTGGCCCAGTGCGTCGCGCTGCAGGTCCACCGAGGCGAGCAGGTAGTCGGGCGTCCAGCGGGCGCCGTTTTTGGCGATGGCCTGCCACAGTGGGGCATCGGCCCAGCGCGGGTCTTTGTCCAGCAGCTGCGCGCGGATGGCCTCGGGTGTGCCCTCCACGGGCAGCGCGCGGTACGCGCCCATGATGAGCGAGCGCGCGCCGGGCACTTCGGTGTTGAGCCGCCGCGCAAGCGCCCCGGCGTCGGAGCTGTCGGGCAGGCGGGCCAGGTCTTGCACTAGCGCGGCGTAGGCGGGTGCGCCGGGGGCGTCCTTGCGGTCCCAGCCGTTCAGCGCGCGCATGGTGGTGGGCAGGGCGTTGGCGACTTCGGGGTTTTCCACGGCGCGCTGCAGCAGCGCGGCAATGGGCACCAGCAGCGTGAGCAGCAGGAACACCAGCAGGGGCAAGGTCAGTGCAAAGGCGCGCCATTTGCGGCGTGACTCGGCGCGCGCCAGGGCCTGGCGCAGCGCACCGGGGGGGCTGCCTTCGGGGGCAATGGCATGGGGATGGGCCAGGGTGGCTTGCATGCGGGTGTCCTGCTCTCAGCGTTTCACAAGGGCATCTTCAAAGGGGCAATACAGGAGGCTTACTGGGTGGCCCAGGCGGCAAAGCGCTTTTCCAGCGCCTCGCCCTGGTCGGCCCAGAAGCCCACGCTGAACTGCAGGGCTTCCTTGGCGTTGGCGGCCGAGGTGGGCAGGTCGTCCAGCACCTTCTTGTCCAGCGATGCCAGGGCCTTGCTGTTGGCCGGGCCGTAGGCAATGTTCTGTGCGTAGGCCGCCTGCTGCGGTGCCTGCATCGTGAAGGCGATGAACTTCACGGCTGCGTCCTTGTTGGGTGTGCCCTTGGGGATGGCCCAGTAGTCCAGGTCGTAGATGCCGCCGGGCCAGTAGATCTTGAGGTTGCGGCCTTCGCGGTTGGCGGCGTCGATGCGGCCGTTGAACACCGTGGTCAGCGCCACGTCGCCGGCCACCAGGAACTGGGGCGCCTGGGCACCGGCCTCCCACCACTGGATGTTGGGCTTGAGTTCGGTGAGCTTCTTGAACGCGCGGTCGGCACCGTCCTTGGTGGCCAGCACCTTGTACACATCGGCGGGCTTCACGCCGTCGGCCAGCAGGGCAAATTCGAGGTTGTAGCGTGCGCCCTTGCGCATGCCGCGCTTTCCGGGGATCTTCTTGGTGTCCCAGAAGTCGGCCCAACTCGTGGGTGGGGTCTTGAGCTTGTCGCCGTTGTAGGCCATCACGGTGGACCACACGAAGATGCCCACAGCGCATTCGTGCACGGCGGCGGGCAGCAGGTCGGCCTTGGGCACGATCTTGCTGTAGTCCAGCTTCTCGTACAGGCCTTCATCGCAGCCGCGCGCGGCGTCGGGCGATTCGACCTCCACCACGTCCCAGGTCACCTTCTTGGTCTCGACCATGGCTTTGACCTTGGCCTGCTCGCCGTTGTATTCCACGGCCACGATCTTGGTGCCCTGCTTTTCGTAGGGCTCGTAGAACGCCTTTTTCTGCGCATTGGCATTGGCGCCGCCGAAGTTCACAACGGTGAGTTGCTGTTGCGCAAAGCTGGGCAGGGTGACCAGGCAGGCAGCCAGGGATGCGCAGGCGATGAGGCTCTTTTTCATGGTGCAGATTTCCTTGGGTAGTGGAGGAACGGGAACGGGGATAGGACGGACAGGTGAACGGGACTGGTGGCGGGGGCGCAGCGGGGTTGTGCAACGTCCTCACACGGCGTAGATGCGTGTGGCGGCGGGCGGGAACTCCAGCAACACCTGGTCGCCCGGCTGCGCGTGGCTGGTGCCCAGGGGCGACAAGGCCCGCTTGACTGTGGCCGGCTCCTGCCCGTGGCCCAGCTCGCAGACCAGGCGCAGGTGGTCGCCGTAGTAAATGGTGCGCGCCACGGTGGCCGGGATGGCGTTGGGCCGGGGGTATTCGGACTGCGGGTGCAGCACGATGCGCTCAGGCCGCACGCAAGCTTGCACCCGCGCGCCCACCGGGGCCTGGTTCACGTTGATGCCGGGCAGCAGGAAGCCGCCGGGCATCTGGATGGCGGCGTCGGCCCCAGCGCCCTGCAGCGTGCCCGAGAGCACGGTGCTGTCGCCCACAAAGCCCGCCACAAAGCGGTTGCTGGGGGTTTCGTACAGGCTCTCCACATCGGCCAGCTGCTGGATCACGCCTTCGTTGAACACGGCCACGCGGTCGCTCATGGTCAGGGCCTCGCCCTGGTCGTGCGTCACGTACACAAAGGTCACACCCAGCTGGCGGTGCAGCTCTTTCAGCTCGATCTGCATGTGCTCGCGCAACTGCTTGTCGAGCGCACCCAGGGGCTCGTCCATCAGCACCAGCTGCGGGTTGAACACGAGTGCACGCGCCAGGGCCACACGCTGCTGCTGCCCACCTGACAGGCGCGCGGGCAGGCGGTCGGCCATGCCACCCAGGCGCACCATGTCCAGCGCCTTCTTCACGCGTTCGGCCTGCTCGGCCTTGGGCACCTTGCGCACCGTCAGCGGGTAGGCCACGTTCTCGCCCACCGTGAGGTGGGGGAACAGCGCGTAGTTCTGGAACACCATGCCAAAGTTGCGCTTGTGCGGCGGCGTGCGCGTGATCTGCTTGCCGTCCAGCAGGATGTCGCCCGCCGTGGGCGACTCGAACCCGGCCAGCATCATCAGCGTGGTGGTCTTGCCCGAGCCCGATGGGCCCAGCAGGCTCAAAAACTCGCCGCGCTGGATGTCCAGGTCCAGCGCGCGCACCACCAGCTGCTCGCCGTCGTAGGTCTTTTGCACGCCGGTAAAGCGCACCAGGGGTTCGGCAGGCTGGTTCATGGCGGGCGGTGCCTGGTAGGTGGAGTGAAGGGCCGGGCGCATGTCAGTTCGTGGCCGCAGCCACGGCCTCCAGGCTGTCGGCCAGGATGGCCAGGCCCTCGTGCAGCAGCTCGTCCGAGGCGGTCAGCGGCACCAGGATGCGGATCACGTTGCCATGCGTGCCGCACGACAGCAGGATCAGCCCGCGCCGCGCAGCCTCTGCCACGACCTGCTTGGTCAGGGCGGCGTCGGGGCGGCTGAGGTCGCCGTTCTCGAACAGCTCAATCGCCACCATGGCGCCCAGGCCGCGCACGTCGCCAATGGCAGGCACCTTGGCTGCGGTGTCTTTGAGGCTGCGCACCAGCAGCGCGCCCATGTCCTGGCTGCGGGCCAGCAGGCTTTCTTGCGCAAAAGCCTCGATCACGGCCAGCGCGGCAGCACAGGCCACGGGGCTGCCCGCGTAGGTGCCACCCAGGCCACCGGGGGCGGGCGCATCCATCACATCGGCCCGGCCCACCACGCCTGCCAGCGGGAAGCCGCCCGCCAGCGACTTGGCCGTGGTGATCAGGTCGGGCGCCACGGGCCACTGCTCGCTGGCAAACCAGGTGCCGGTGCGGCCTGCGCCGGTCTGCACCTCGTCGGCAATCAGCAGGATGCCGTAGCGGTCGGCCAGCGCCTTCAGGCCGCTGATGAATTCGGGCGGGGCGACGTAGAAGCCGCCTTCGCCCTGCACGGGCTCGACGATGAAGGCCGCCACGCGCTCGGGCTCGATGTCGTTCTTGAAGATCAGCTCTACCGAATGCAGCGCCTGCTCCACGCTCACGCCGTGCAGCGCGTTGGGGAACAGGGCGTGGTAGGTCTCGCCAGGGAAGGGGCCAAACCCGATCTTGTAAGGCGCAACCTTGCCCGTGAGGCCCAGCGTGAGGTTGGTGCGGCCGTGGTAGCCGCCGGTGAAGGCGATCACGCCGGGGCGCTTGGTGTAGGCGCGGGCGATCTTGATGGCGTTTTCCACGGCCTCGGCGCCGGTGGTGAGCAGCAAGCTCTTTTTGGCAAACGCGCCGGGGGCCAGCGTGTTCAGGCGCTCGCACACTTCCACGTAGGGTTCGTACGCCACCACCTGAAAGCAGGTGTGGGTGTACAGGTCCAGCTGGGCCTTGACGGCGGCGATCACGCCAGCGTGCAGGTGGCCGGTGTTGAGCACGGCGATGCCACCGGCGAAGTCGATGAAGCGGCGGCCCTCCACATCCCACAGCTCGGCGTTGCGGGCCTTCTGGATGAAGAGGTCATGGGCCTGGCCCACGCCCCGGGCGACGGCGGCGTGGCGGCGGGTGAGAAGGGCGGCGTTGGTGAAGTGGCGGTCTTGCTGCATGGCGGTCGGCGTGGTGGTTGACGAGGAAATGAAGGAATGGGGCGGATTCTGGAAGTCGCGCCACACACCGTCCATGTACAGCGCAGCGCTGTTTGGCGCGCACTGTGCAGGTCTAAAATCCTGTACAAGCAATCCCTGATTTGGTGTGCGCCAAGCCGGTGCACAATTCGCCTCCTTTTTTCCGCTCCTGATGCTCACTCTCAGCCCGGACCTGCAGACACCGCTGGTCAGCCAGATCGTTGATGGGCTGCGGGGCCTGATCGTTGGGCAGGTGCTCAAACCCGGCAGCAAGCTCCCGTCCATCCGCGCTTTTGCCGCTGCGCATGGCGTGAGCGTGTTCACCGTGGTCGAGGCTTACGACCGCCTGGTGGCGCAGGGCTGGCTGGTGTCGCGCGCCAACGCCGGCTTTTTTGTGAAGCGGCGGGGCGATGAAGGCGTGGCGCCCGGGGCTGGTGCGCCAGCGCGGCCGGTGCCCCGTTTTGATGCGCGCTGGTACCTCAAACAAATTTTTGAAAACCGCAACCTGCCCATGAAACCGGGCTGCGGCTGGCTGCCGCACGACTGGCTGTTTGGCGATGCGGTCAAGCGCAGCATGCGCCAGCTGTCGTCGGACGGCCCCGAGCTGGACGGCTACGGTTTGCCCCACGGCCACATGGCGCTGCGCATGGTGGTGGCCGAGTCGCTGGCAGAGCACCACCTGGCAGTGGACGCCGAGCAGGTGCTGCTGACCCAGGGCTCCAGCCAGGCGCTGGATCTGGTGGCGCGCCGCCTGGTCAAGCCCGGCGACGTGGTGCTGGTGGACGACCCCGGCTACCCCAACCTGCACTTCATGCTGCGTTTTGCGGGCGCGCAGGTGGTGGGCGTGCCGCGTACCCCCACGGGCTATGACCTGCCTGCGCTGGAGGCCCTGCTGGCAGCGCACCGACCCACCGTGTTTTTCACCCAGCCGCGCTTGCAAAGCCCGACCTGTTCCATGGCGTCGGTCGCGCACCTGCACCGCCTGCTGCAGCTGGCCGAGCAACATGGTTTTGCGCTGGTGGAAAACGACATCTACGCCGACATGGATTCGACCGTGCGCCCCTCGCTGGCCAGTCTGGATCAGCTTAGCCGCGTGGTCTACATCGGCAGCTTCTCCAAGACCATTTCGCCCAACCTGCGCACGGGCTACGTGGCAGCGCGGCGCGATCTGCTGGATGAGCTGGTGCAGCTCAAGATGATCTCGGGCCTGACGTCCTCCGAGATCACCGAGCGCATCACCTTCGGCGTGGTGACCGATGGCCGCTGGCGCAAGCACCTCAAATCATTACGCGAGCGCCTGGCGGAGCGCACCGCGCGGTGGGTCGGCGGCTGCTGAACCTGGGGTTCGAGCTGTTCCACGAGCCCGAGGCGGGCATGTACCTGTGGGCGCGCCACCCCGACCTGCCCGACAGCGCCGAGCTGTCAAAAGAGGCCACGGGCGCGGGCATCATGCTCGGCCCCGGCCAGCTGTTTCTGGTGGAGCCGCGCCCCACGGGCTGGCTGCGCTTCAACGTGTCGTTCAGCCAGGACGAGCGGCTGTGGCGCTTCTTGGAACAGCGCATCCTGCTGGGGCAGCAGGTGGCGGAATAGGGCGGTTCCATGCACTGAGAGCCCGCGCGCAGTCCCCTGCGGGATCGCAAACAGCCTCTCTGCATGCGTTTTCAAGCCATTTTGGCACCATGCGCTAGTGCAATATGGCTTGTTTGCTATCAAATATGTAGTGGACGGGCAAGCTACCCCGCTTTCCTTGCTGGAGGGCCTGGCGCCTACCGGTCGATGATGCGCCGCGCAAACCGCTCCAGGTACTCCATCAGCTGCTCCGCCCCGGCCATGGCGTGCGCTTCGTCACCGCTGGCAATGCCCTGGGCCAGCTGCATGTGGGCGCGCGCGCCTTCGGACACCTCGCCCTCGTGCTGGTAGGCATACCAGAAGCGCCTGCACTGCACGATGAGGGGCTGCACACATTTGACGGCTGAATGGTTCTGGCTGGCCTGGTGCACCACCACGTCCAGCGCGTGGTCGGCTTGCATGTAGTCGTCCAGGTGGCCGCGTGCGGCGGCTTCCACCATTTTTTCGGCGCACTGCACGATGGCCTGGCGCTGCGGTGCCGTGGCGCGGCGCGCGGCGCACGATGCGATCAGGCGCTCCAGCACGCGGCGGGTCTGGATCACGTCCAGGTGGTCGGCCAGGTCGATGTGCGACACCAGCAGCCCGCGCCGGGGCTGCTGCGCAATCAGCCCGATGGAGACCATGCGCAGCAGCGCCTCGCGCACGGGGGTGCGGCCGAGGCCCGTGCTTTCCACAATCTCGGCCTCCACCACGGGCGAGCCGGGCTGCAGCTGCAGGGTGGAGATCATGGCCTCGATGGCGTCATAGGCCACGTCGGCCGCGCGCCGTTTGGGCGCAGGGTCTCGCTGGGTGGGGGCACTGCGGGTGGTCATGGGGAGCAGGGTTGAAGCTGGGGTGGGGTCGCGGACCGCATCTTAGTGGCTCGCGACTTCCTCAACTTCAGGCGAGGCTGGCGCCTGCCTTGCGCAGCTCGGCAATCTGCGGTGCCTTGGGCAGCCACAGCTTGTCAAACTCCTGGATGGTGCTGTCGGGGTTGAAGGCGGTTGCCGTCTTGAACGCGATGGACGTGCCCTTGAACTTCTCGATCAGCCCCGCCTCGGTGGTCACGATGTCGTTGATCTGCGCATCGAGCGACTGCGCCACCAGCTTGCGGATGAGGTCCTTGTCCTTGGCGTCCAGGCCTTGCCAGATGCGGCCGGAGACCAGCGGAGCAAACGGCATGAACAGCGCATTCATCTGCAGCAGCGTCTTGGCCACCTTGTCAAATCGCTGGTTCCACGAGAACTCGATGTCGGCCTCCAGCCCATCCACCTGACCATTGCTCATCGCATCGAACACCTGGGGTGTGGGGATGGGCGTGGGGGCTGCGCCCAGCATTTGATAAAAGTCGCGGTACACGGGCGTGGGGTTGATGCGCAGCTTCATGCCCTTGATGTCGGTGGGCAGGTTGATGTCTTTGGTGGAGAACACGGCGCGCATGCCGGTAATGCCCCAGCCCAGGCCGATGGTGCCGGTCTCGCGCGGCAGCACTTCCAGCAGCTTGGTGGCAGCGGGGTGCTTGACCAGCTTGGCCACGGCGGGCGTGGAGCGCACCAGATAGGGCGCATTAATGGCCGCGATGCTGGCCACACGCGAGCCCAGCTCGGCGGCCTGGATCCAGCCCATGTCCAGCGCACCGGACTGCAGCTGCTGCATCATCACCGCCTCGTTGCCCAGCTGGCCCGAGTGGAAGACTGTCACGCTCAGGCGGCCATCGGTTTCCTTCTTCAGCGCCTCGCTAAACTGCAGCGCGGCACGGTTCCACGAGTGGCCTGCGGGCGTGATCAGGCCCAGGCGGAATTCCTTGGCGTCGGCGGCCCGCACCAGGGCCGGAAAGCCCAGCCCCGTGACGGCGGCTGCGGCCACGGCGTGGCGCTGGATGAACTGGCGGCGGGAGACTGGGCGGGCAGGCTGGGTCGTCATGGTGAACTCCGTGAGTGAAGGAACGTTGGGAGGGGGACGGATCTGTTGAACGGCATGCCCCGCTACTTGAGCAGGCCGAGCGACAGGCTGGGGAACAGCGACAACATCACCAGCGCCACGCAGCTGATGATGAAAAACGGGAGGGTGACGATGAACATCTTTCCGGGCTTGGCCCCGGTGACGGCCGACGCGACAAAAAAGCTCAGGCCCACGGGCGGGGTCATCAGCCCCAGCACCAGGTTGACGACGATCACCACGCCAAAGTGGCGCGGGTCGATGTGGTAGACCTCGGTGGCAATCGGCAGCAGGATGGGCGCGGTCATGATGAGACCGGGGATGCCGTCGATCACCGTGCCGATGACCAGCAGGATGACGTTGGTGAGCAGCAGGAAGGTGACCGGGTCGTGCGCCACGGTCTGCACCCAGGCGGCCACCATCTGCGGCACCTTGCCGTAGATCAGCAGCCACGAGAACACGGCCGCCGCCGCCACCAGAAACAGCACGATGGCCGAGTAGATCGCCGAGCGCAGCAGGATCGCGGGCATGGCGCTGAAGCGGAATTCCTTGGTCACATAGCGGCCCACCAGGGCCGAGGCCAGTGCGCCCACGGCGGCCGATTCGGTGGGGTTGGCCACGCCACTCAGGATGGAGCCGACGATGATGATGGGAATGAGCAGCGTGGGGCTGGCCTGCACCACGGTGCGTGCGCGCTGGGCCAGCGTGCGCTTTTCGCTGCGGGGGTAGTTGTAGACAAAACCCATGAGCGCGATCACGACAAAGAACAGCAGCGTGAGCAGCACGCCGGGCAGGATGCCTGCAATCAGCATGTCGCCCACGGCCACCTGGGCCAGCACGCTGTAGACCACAAACATCACGGAGGGCGGGATGATGGGCCCGAGCATGCCGCCGTACACCGTGAGGCCCGCCGCAAAGGTCTTGTCGTAACCCTGCTTCTCCATCTCGGGCACCATGACCTGCGACATGATGGCCACCTGCGCAGTGGCCGAGCCGATGATGGACGACACCAGCATGTTGGCCAGGATGTTCACGTAGGCCAGCCCCCCTTTGACCGAGCCGATGAAGGCCATCGACAGGTCCACCAGCCGCCGCGTGATGCCGCCGTTGTTCATGATCTCGCCGATCAGAATGAACAGCGGGATGGCGATGAGGCCATAGCTGTCCACCCCGCCAAACATCTGCAAGGGGAAGGACTGGAACAACACTGGGCTGCCGATGCTGAGGATGTACACCGCGCCCGACAGGCACAGGCACACGCCGATGGGCACGCCCACCATCAAGGCGGCGAGGAAGAACAGGGTGGTGATCATGGTCGAGGCTCGGTGGGTTTGCAGGGATGGGTGGCGTTCAGTTCACGGCGTCGGCGTTGACCACATCAAAGCCTGCGTGCTGCACACGCTCTGCGGCGCCCATGTCTTCCAGCAGGTTGGCCAGCGCATGCACGCTGAAGGTGACCGAGAAGATCGGCAGGATGAGCTGCAGCACCCAGGTGGGCCAGTTCAGCGTCTGGGTGCGCTCGGTGTAGAGAAAGTTGAAGCTCTCGGCCGCAAACTCCTTGGCGTCAAAGCCGTAGCGCGCAATACCGATGGGGTCCATCCACACCCAGCACATCACCAGCATGGCCAGGCCAAACAGCAGCACGCCCAAGGTGGCGACCACCTTGAACGCCTGGGCGCCCCGCGCGCCGAGGTGGTCGGTCAGCATGGTCACGGCAAAGTCCATCCGCAGCCGGGTCATGACCGAGGCGCCCACAAAGGTCAGCCACACCACCGTGTAGACAGCCGCCTCGTCCACCCAGTAGATGGGCATGCCGGTGTAGCGCGTGACCACGTTGAGCAGGATGAGCAGCACCAGCAAGGTCATGAGGCCGGTGAGCACCTGCCGCTCGGTGCGCAGGATGTGCGAGGACAGTGCCAGCACCCAGCGAACAGGTGCACGCGGCGTGGCAGCGGGTGGTGGGGCGGGACTGCGGGTGGATGGCATGGTGCGGTGCTCGGGGTGGAAGGGGCTTGGGCAGGCGGCTTGGTGAGACTGAATTTTTAATATCTGGCAGATATATTTGCAAGCAAGATGAATGCCTGTTGCTTGTGGGGGGCGTCGCTGCTGAGCTGGAGAAAAGGCTTCGGGTCAGGCAGGCGGCGCTGCGCTGGGGCCTTCCGGCGCAGGCCCGCCGCAGGCGGCCAGGGTGCCGATGCGTGCAGGTGCCAGCAGGTGCCGGGGCGCGGTCGGTGTCCACCCAAACAGGTGCTGTGTGGCTGCACCGCAAATGCGCCCCTGGCAGGCGCCCATGCCGCAGCGGGTGTGCAGCTTGGCGTCGATCCAGCCCTGGCGTGGTGCCAGGTCGGCATAGGCCACGTCTTCGCAGCGGCACACCAGGGTGTCAGGCCGGGGCAGGGCCTTGAGCTGCTCGTTCAGCACAAACGAGGACTGCAGCGCCTGGGCAAACCTTTCCCAGCGCGCAAGTTGCGAGCGCAGTGCCTGGGCCTGCTGCACGTGGCCTGCGGCTGTGTGGCCTGCAATGGCGCCCTGCACCAGGGCACGTTCGCTGCCGCCAAAGCCCGTGCTTTCCCCGGCCGCCAAAACGCCGTGCACCGTGGTGCGCATCTGCGCGTCCACTGCCAGACCGAGGCCGCCGCTCAGCGGTCCGCCCAGCACGCAACCGAGTAGCTGGCCCAGCTGGGTGTTGGGTACCAGGCCAAAGCCGCAGGCCACGCGGTCGCAGGCGATGGTTTCTTCTGCGTGCGCGCCATTGCGCAGCCGCACAGACTGCACCTGGGTGGTGCCATGTGCCTCCAGAACGTGGGTGCTTGCGCGCAAGCCCGGGTGGATCAAGGTGAGCGCCTGCAGCGCCTTGGCCGGCCAGCGTGGCAGTTGCGCCGCAAAGCGCGCGAGTGCTGCCCAGGAGGCCTGCTCGGCAATGCGCACCACCCTGGCACCGGCCTGCGTGGCTGTGGCGGCCGTTGCCAGCAGCAGGGGGCCTGTACCAGCAATCACGATGCGCTGGCCGCGCACGTCCAGCCCCGCCTTGATGAGGGCCTGCAGCGCACCCGCACCCGTCACGCCGGGCAAGGTCCAGCCGGAGAAGGGCAACAGCAGCTCGCGTGCGCCGGTGCACAGGATGATGCGGTGGCTGTGCTGGGTCCAGCCCCGGTCAGCGTCTTCCAGCAGCAGGGCGGGGGCGTTGTCGGTGGGGTGACTGGCTCCCAGCCCCACCACCCGGGTGCCAGTCAATACGCGTATGTTGGTGTGCTTGGCGAGCGCCGCGCGATGCTGCTGCGCCATAGGGGGCAGTGCGGCCTGCGGGCCGTCGCGCCAGATCTGGCCGCCGGGCTGGGGGTTGTCGTCCACCACCGTTATCGCGGCCCCGCTGGGTGCGGCCGCCAGTGTTGCTGCCATGCCCGCTGGGCCCGCGCCGATGATGAGAATGTCGCAGCGTTCGTGCATGGGGGTGGGGCGGGTCATGGGCATGACATGGCGCTCCCGGAGGCGGTACCTGCATCGGTCTCGATGGCCATGCCCTCGGCGCACACCGTCTGGCAGGCCAGGCGGATGCGGCCCTGGATGCGCACTCGGCATTCATGGCACACGCCCATGCCACACAGCGGCGCGCGCGCTTCGCCTGTGACCGAGGTACGGGTAGTACCCGGCGGTTGTTGCGCCAGCGCGGCGGCCACGCTGGTGCCCGCTGGCACCAGCCGGGGAGTTCCGTTCACGACGATCTGCACTGTGGGGGTGCGGGAGGCGGGGCGTGTCATGCAGCACCCCGCAAATCAAAACGCTGCGCGGCGTAGGGCATGGGGTCGATGGGCGGTGTACTGCCGGTGATTTGCGCGGCCAGCAGCTGTGCGGTGCTGGGGGCCGTGGTCACGCCCAGCCCTTCGTGGCCCACGGCCAGCCACAGGTGGGGGTGCGTCGGGTGCGGGCCGATGATGGGCAGGCTGTCGGCCGTGGCAGCGCGAAAACCCGTCCAGGTGCGAATCGCGTTCAGGTCCGCCAGGCCGGGCAGGTAGCTCAGCGCGCGCTGCAGCATGCGCGCAAGCACGGCGTTGTTGACGGCCGGGTCGGTGGTGTCGAACTCGCGCGACGAGCCGATCAGCAACTGCCCCGTGGGCCGCTGCTGCACGTTGAAGGCCACCGAGGTGCCATCGCTGTGGTGGGCGCTGGTGATGTAGCCCAGTTCCACCAGCTGGTGGTGCACGGCGCCGGGGTAGCGGTCTGTGATGACGAGGTGGCCCTTTTTGGGGCGCAGCGGCAGGCCGGGGCACAGCTGCGGGGCCTGGATGCCGCTGGTCAGCACGATGGCGCCCGCGCTGCGCTGACTGCCGTCGCGCAGGGTGACGGTGTGGCCGTCGATCTGCGCGGCTTCGGCCTGTTCAAAAACCACGGTTCCATGCGCTGCAGCCTGGGCCACCAGCCACTGGGCGGCACGCGGGGCATAAACCACGCTGTCGCCATTCACCTTCAGCGCGCCCGCCAGGCCGCGGCGCAGCGCAGGTTCTGCGCGGGCGAGGGCTACGGCATCCAGCATCTCGCAGGCCACGCTTTGGGCTTGCAAGGTGGCGCCCTTGGCGTGTGCGGCCTGCAGTTCTTCCTCGTTGGCAGCCAGCCAGAGCGTGCCGCAGGCGGTGAAGGCGCAGCCAGCATCCATCTGCGGTGCCCATGCGTGCCAGAGGTCGAGCGATGATTTGCTGAGCGCCAGCTCAGCCGGGTTGTCATCCATCACCACCAGATGCCCCATGCCCGCCGCCGTGGCACCGCCCAGGCGCGCATCGATGATTCGCACCGACAGCCCGGCCTGCACGAGCGCATGGGCACATGCCGCGCCGACGATGCCAGCGCCGATCACAAGGACGTCGGTGGTTTGCATGGGGCCTGCGCTGTGGGAGAAGGCGGTTTACAGCCGGATGCCCCAGCCGAACGGGTCTGCGTCGTCGATCAGCAAAGTCGCTTCCGCGCTCATGTAGGCGCGGCCGCGCAGGGTGGGGATGAGCTTGCCATCGTCCTGCAGCGTGTAGCTGGCCTCGAACTGGCTGCCGATGATGCTGGCCTGGCGCCACACCTGGCCCGGCTGCAACTTGCCCTCGGCAGCCAGGCAGGCGATCTTGGCGCTGGTGCCGGTGCCGCAGGGCGAGCGGTCATAGGCCTTGCCGGGGCACAGCACATAGTTGCGGCTGTCCGCAGGCACATAGGCGGGATCAGCGGCACTGTCGTCATCAGCGAAGAGTTCGATGTGGTCGATCTCGCCACCGTTGTCGCCGCGAATGCCCTGGTCCTTCAGGGCCTGCTGGACGGCGCAGGTGTAGTGCATCAGCGCCTCCAGGTTGTCGCTGGCTACACGCTGGCCGTGGTCCGAGATCAGAAAGAACCAGTTACCGCCCCAGGCCACATCGCCCACCACGCGGCCATAGCCGGGCACATCCACCGCCAGCTGGTGGTGCAGGCGGTAGGCGGGCACGTTGCGCACACTCACCGAGCCATCGGTGTGCAAGGTCGTGGTGACGGTGCCCACCGGCGTTTCGATGCGGTGATCGCCAGGCTGGATGCGGCCCATGTGGGCCAGTGAAGCGATCAGGCCAATCGTGCCGTGGCCACACATGCCCAGGTAGCCGCTGTTGTTGAAGAAGATCACGCCCGCCGCGTTGGCGGGGTCTTGCGGTGCGCAGAGCAGCGCGCCCACCACCACGTCGCTACCGCGCGGCTCCAACACGGTGGCGGCGCGCCAGGCATCGTGCTCGCGTGCCAGCCGCTCGCGCCGCTCGGCCATGGTGCCAGTGCCCAGGTCCGGAAATCCGCCAATGACAAGCCGGGTCGGCTCGCCGCCGGTGTGGGAGTCGATCACTTGGATGTGTTGCATGGTGCTGTGGTCGTGGTGGGGCAGTGGCTTAGTGTCTCAGGCCACAGATTGGTACTGGGTCGGGCGGGTTTCGAGCGCTTTGCGTACCACGCTCTCAACAAACGCACGCTCTTCGCCCACCAGTGGCAGGCGGGGGCGGCGCATGTGTTCGGTGCCCACACCCACCAGCACGTCGATGAGCTTGAGGTTCTGCACCAGCTTGTTCGATACATCCAGGTGCAGCATGGGCGTCATCCACTGGTACAGCGGCAGCGCCTCGGCAAATTTGCCTGCCTTCATCAGCTCATACAGCGCCACGGTTTCGCGCGGGAAGGCGCAGCCCACGCCTGCCAGCAGGCCGTCGCAGCCCAGGGCCAGGCCTTCGTAGGCCAGGTCGTCCACGCCCAGGAAGAGCTGGTAGCGGTTGCCCACGGTGTTGCGCAGGTCGGTGATGCGGCGGATGTCGCCTGTGCTTTCCTTGATGGCGGCAATCCATTCGCAGTCGGCCAGCTCCAGCATGTGCTCGGGCTTCAGGTCCACGCGGTATGCGACGGGGTTGTTGTAGACCATAAGCGGGCGCTGGGCGGCATGGGCCATGGCGCGCACGTTGGCCATGGCCTCGCGGGCGTCGGCCACGTAGATCACCGAGGGCATGACCATGTAGCCCGCCACACCCAGCTGGTTGCCGCCGTCGATGTAGCGCAGCGCCTCGCGGGTGCTCGTCTCGGACACATTGGCCAGCACGGGCACGCGGCCGTCGGCTGCTTCCAGGGCAATTTTGGCGACCTGGAGCTTTTCTTCCAGCGTGAGGGTGCTGGCCTCGCCCAGCGAGCCGCAGGTGACCAGCCCGTGAATGCCGTTACGGATCTGGAAGTCGATGTGCCGGGCCGTGCCTTCGGCGTCGATGGACTCGTCGGCATGGAACTTGGTGGTGACGGCGGGGAAGATGCCTTGCCAGCGGGGTTGTGGGTTCACAGGGTGCTCCTTGGGTGCGTTGGGCGATGAAGTTATTAATATATTAACAAGATATCAAAAGCGCGCAAGCGAGTTTTCGAGCGCGGGCCATTGGTCGCTGGGCGAATTGGAGGCGAGGGGCAGGCATGGAACCTGCAAATCCTGTGCCGCCCTTTGCTGTCGCACCGCTGCCACGGGCGCCAGGGCTGCAAACCTATAATGAAAGGTTGGTCCCCATAGGGGCAGCGACAGGCAGCGCACAGGCGCGGGTCCTGCGGTCTGCCTGCTCCGTGCAACCACTCCACAACACCATGAGCACTCCCACTTTTTCTGTCGCTGACATCCGCAAGTCCTTCCTGGACTTCTTCGTCTCCAAGGGCCACACCGTTGTGGCGTCCAGCCCCCTGGTGCCTGGCAACGACCCCACGCTGATGTTCACCAACTCGGGCATGGTGCAGTTCAAGGACGTGTTCCTGGGCACCGACAAGCGCCCTTACAACCGGGCGGTGTCCGTACAGGCCTGCCTGCGTGCCGGCGGCAAGCACAACGACCTGGAGAACGTGGGCTACACCGCGCGCCACCACACCTTCTTTGAAATGCTGGGCAACTGGTCGTTTGGCGACTACTTCAAGCGCGAGTCGCTCAAGTGGGCGTGGGAACTGCTCACCACCGTCTACAAGCTGCCGCCCGAGCGCCTGCTGGCCACGGTCTACCAAGAGGACGACGAGGCCTATGACATCTGGACCAAGGAAATCGGCCTGCCGCCCGAGCGTGTGATCCGCATCGGCGACAACAAGGGCGGTCGCTACAAGTCCGACAACTTCTGGATGATGGCCGACACCGGCCCGTGCGGCCCTTGCAGCGAAATCTTCTACGACCACGGCCCTGAGATCCCTGGCGGCCCTCCAGGCAGCCCCGACGAAGACGGCGACCGTTTCATCGAGATCTGGAACAACGTGTTCATGCAGTTCAACATGGACGAAACCGGTGCTGTCACCCCGCTGCCCGCTCCCTGTGTGGACACCGGCATGGGCCTGGAACGCCTCGCCGCCATCCTGCAGCACGTGCACAGCAACTACGAGATCGACCTGTTCGACCAGCTCATCCAGGCCGCAGGCCGCGAAACCGGCGTGACCGACCTCAACAACAAGAGCCTGCGCGTGATTGCCGACCACATCCGCGCGACCGCTTTCCTGGTGAGTGATGGTGTGATCCCCAGCAACGAAGGCCGTGGCTACGTGCAGCGCCGCATCGTGCGCCGCGCCATCCGCCACGGCTACAAGCTGGGCAAGAAGACGCCGTTCTTCCACAAGCTGGTGGCCGACCTGGTGCGCCTGATGGGCGATGCCTACCCATCGCTGCGCGAGCAGGAGCAGCGCATCACCGACGTGCTCAAGACCGAAGAAGAGCGTTTCTTTGAGACGCTGGCCAACGGCATGGAAATTCTGGACGCCGCGCTGGATGGCGGCGCCAAGGTGCTACCGGGCGACGTGGCCTTCAAGCTGCACGACACCTACGGCTTCCCGCTCGACCTGACCAACGACGTGTGCCGCGAGCGCGACGTGGAAGTGGACGAGGCCGGCTTCAAGACCGCCATGGAAAAGCAGAAGGCCCAGGCACGTGCTGCTGGCAAGTTCAAGATGGACAAGGCGCTGGAGTACACCGGTGCTGCCAACCAGTTCACCGGTTATGAGCATTTGGCCGAGACTGCAAAAATCGTAGCTATCTACGTAGATGGGACCAGCGCTGCAGCCCTGAAAGCGGGTCAAAACGGCGTGGTGGTGCTGGACACGACCCCGTTCTACGCAGAAAGCGGCGGCCAAGTGGGCGACGAGGGTGTGATCACCAGCGGCTCCGCCCGCTTTGCGGTGGGCGATACGCTCAAGATCAAGGCCGATGTGTACGGCCACCACGGCACCCTGGAAGAGGGCACGCTGAACGTGGGCGACACGGTACAGGCCCAGGTGAACACTGCCGTGCGCGCTGCCACCATGCGCAACCACTCGGTCACGCACATCATGCACAAGGCCCTGCGCGAAGTGCTGGGCAGTCACGTGCAGCAAAAGGGCAGCTTGGTCAATGCCGACCGCACCCGTTTCGACTTTGCCCACAACGCACCCGTGACCGCTGCCGAGATCCGCGAGATCGAGCGCCGCGTGAACGAGGAAATCCTGGCCAACACGGCCACCGATGCGCGCGTGATGGACATCGAGTCGGCCCAGAAGACCGGCGCCATGATGCTGTTCGGCGAAAAGTACGGCGAAACCGTGCGCGTGCTCGACATCGGCACCAGCCGCGAACTGTGTGGTGGCACCCACGTGCAGCGCACGGGCGACATTGGTCTCTTCAAGGTGGTGGGCGAGGGCGGTGTGGCCGCGGGCGTGCGTCGCATCGAGGCTGTGACCGGCGCCAATGCACTGGCGTATTTGCAGAACCTGGAAGACACCGTGAACCAGGCCGCCAGCACCCTCAAGACGCCGGTGGCCGAGCTGAATGGCCGCATCAGCCAGGCGCTGGACAATGCGCGTGCGCTGGAGAAGGAAGTCGCTGCGCTCAAGGGCAAGCTGGCCTCCAGCCAGGGCGACGAGCTGGTGAACCAGGCGGTGGAAGTGAAGGGCCTCAAGGTACTGGCTGCCGCGCTGCCCGGTGCCGACGCCAAGACCCTGCGCGACACCATGGACAAGCTCAAGGACAAGCTCAAGACCGCTGCCATCGTGCTGGCCGCTGTGGACGGCGACAAGGTGCAGATTGCTGCGGGCGTGACGGCCGACAGCGTGGGCAAGCTCAAGGCCGGCGAACTGGTCAACTTCGTGGCCCAGCAAGTGGGCGGCAAGGGCGGCGGCAAGCCCGACATGGCCATGGCTGGCGGCACTGACGCGGCCAAGCTGCCTGCAGCGCTGGCCTCGGTGACGGGCTGGGTCACGCAGCAACTGGGCTGATGTCCCGGGCCACCACAGCGGCACCGGCCGCTGTGGTGTGGCAGCCATGGCTGCCAAAAAGAGGGTGACGGAACGCGGGCTTTCACCCTAAAGTGCAGCGCATGGACACCCTGCGCGACAGCCCCCAAGACCCGCCGCCGTCCGCTGTGCTGCGCGGCACTGGTGCTGCTTTGGCGGGCCAAGGCGGCCACCTGCCATGGTGGCGCCGTATCACCATCCCCTTTGAGGTCCTGATCGCCACCGTGGTGGTAACCGCCATGCTGTTGCTGACAGCGTTGTTGGTGTACCAGGTCAGCACCAGCGCGCGCCAGGCCATCATTGCGGCGTCGGACGAGAGCGCGCAGCGCATCAGCCAGTTGATCGCCGAACGGGTACACCGCATCGTGGACCCGGCCGATGCCACCATCCGCCTGCTGGCGTTCGACCCGGTGGCCTCGGCGTCCACCCTGCCAGCACGGCTGCGGCGTCTGCCTGTGCTGGCGCGGCTGCTGGAGCAGAACCAGCTGCTGTCGGCAGTGTTCATCGGTCACCCGGACGGGCAGTTTCTGCTGGTGCGACCGGTGCGCAACGAGGCCTTGCGGGTGCGACTGGATGCACCGCCCAAAACGGCGTACCTGGTGCAGTCCATGGCGCGGGAGCGCGGCTTGGCGGGCATGGTGGGGCGCTGGAGCTATTACGACGCGGACTTGCGGCTGATCGACTCCGCCGTCCGCCCGGAATACCGCTATGACCCCCGTACCCGTCCCTGGTATGCCGAGGCGCTGGAGCAGAACACCCAGATCCTCACATCGCCCTATGTGTTCTTCACCACGCAGGAAGTCGGCATCACCCTGAGCCAGCCCAGCGAGGACGGGCGTGCGGTGATTGGCCTGGACGTGGCCCTGACCGACCTGGGGCATGAAATCAGTGGCCTGCGCCTGATGCCCCGCACCGAGATTGCGGTGGTGGACAAAGACCGCCGCGTGCTGGCCTACCCCGACATGTCGCGCGTGCTGCTGCGCGATGGCAACACGCCCGGCCTTCGGCTGCGTGCGCTGGACGACCTGGGCGTGCCCAGCCTGCAAGCGCTACAGGCGCTCGGCCTGAAAGATGGCGAGTCGCGCCGCCTGCAGGCCGATGGTGAGGAATGGCTGGTCCGCTCGCTGCCGCTGGCGTCGATGCGCTGGCAGGGGCTGCAGATTCTGATGGCGATTCCCACCAAGGAGCTGCTGGCCGACGTGAACAACAATTTGCGCCAGCAGGTGTGGCTGTCGGTGTCGCTCATCGGTCTGATGCTGCCGTTGGGCTGGCTCGCTGGCCGACGGGTGGGACGCAGCCTGTTCGGGCTCGCGTTGCAGGCCAGGGCGCTGGCGCGGTTTGATTTCCGGCGGCCCGAACGGCGGGTGTCGCCAGTGCGCGAGGTGCGCGACCTGGGGCAGGTGATGGACCGCATGTCCGACACCATCCAGGAGTTCCTGCACATCACCCACCACATCAGCGCCGAATCGCGCACTGACCTGATGCTGTCGAGTGTGCTGTACGAGCTGGTGCGCGCCACCAGTTGCACCGGCGGTGCGGTGTACCTGGTGGACCCGCAACGCACCGGCTTGCTGCGCGCGGCCCGCCATTGCGAGGACCCGGAGCAGCAGTCCCGCTACCCCGAGCACCTGGCCATGGTGCATTTCATCAACCACACCGAGCCCCAGCCCGGCGACCTGCACGAAGACGACGATGACACCGAGCCCGCCCGCGTGCTGCGCGTGCAGCTGCGCACCCGCGACGGGCAGCCCCTGGGCCTGCTGGTGCTGCGCTACATCGCAGACCAGACGCAGGACGACGCGCATTTCCGGGCCTTTGTCGAAAAGCTGTCGGGCACGCTGTCGGTAGCCATTGAGACCCGCAGCCTGATCGAAGGCCAGAAGAAGCTGCTGGACGCCGTCATCCGCCTGCTGGCCGACGCCATCGACGCCAAGAGCCCCTACACCGGCGGCCACTGCGAGCGGGTGCCCGAGCTGGCCGAAGCACTCATGGACCGCATGTGTGCAGCCAAAGACGGCCCGTTTGCCCAGGTCACCATGACCGACGCCGAGCGCTACGAGTTCCGCCTGGGGGCCTGGCTGCACGACTGCGGCAAGGTCACCAGCCCGGAGCACATCATCGACAAGGCCACCAAGCTGGAAACGCTCTACAACCGCATTCATGAGGTGCGCATGCGCTTTGAGGTGTTGTGGCGGGACGCGGAGCTGGACTACTGGAAGCAGCATGTGTCGGGCGTGGACCCGGTGCGCCTGCAGCGCGAGCTGCTGCAACGGCGCGAACAGTTGCAGGACGACTTTGCCTTTGTGGCCCGCTGCAACGTCGGGGGTGAATTCATGGCCGAGGCGGACATCGCCCGCCTCAAGGCCATTGGCCGCCAGATCTGGCAGCGGCATTTTGATGACCGCCTGGGCCTGTCGGCGGCCGAGATGCTGCGGCTTTCGACCGTGCCGGTGCGCCCCATGCCCGCCAATGAGCCGCTGCTGGCCGACCGGCCGGAGCACATCGTGCCCTGGGGCACCCGCAAGCCACCGGTGGAGGCGGGCAACCCTGCCAACCGCTGGGGCTTCGACATGGTGTTGCCGCCGTACGAGGCCCACCTGGGCGAACTGCACAACCTGTCCATCCAGCGGGGCACGCTCACGGCGGAAGACCGCTTCAAGATCAACGACCACATCGTGCAGACCATCATCATGCTCAGCGGTCTGCCGTTTCCGCCGCACCTGGCGCGCGTGCCGGCGATTGCCGGGTCACACCATGAAAAGCTGGACGGCACCGGCTACCCTCGGCGGCTGAAGGCGCCAGAGCTGACTTTGGCCGACCGTGTGATGACCCTGGCCGATATCTTTGAGGCGCTGACTGCGGCCGACCGGCCCTACAAGCCACCCAAGACGCTGTCCGAGTCGCTCAAGATCATGACCCACATGGTGCGCGAGCGGCACATCGATGCCGAGGTGTTCCGCTTCTTCCTGACCAGTGGTGTGTGGCGTGACTACGCAGAGCGCTTCCTGACGCCCGCGCAGCGCGACGAGGTCAATGTGGAGGCGATCCTGGCATCGCTGGGCTGACAGGGGGCACTGCACTGCGCACTGCGCACTGCACGGTGGCCGGTGGAATCCGGCTCGGCCAGTGCAAGCCTTTGTGTAGCGGATAGTAGAAAGCGGGGGGAGCTGCGGAGGGCGCAGCCCGCTCAGAACAATTCGACGTCGTCGTTGGCGACCTTGGTCGCCAGGTGCCCGCTGGCCACCAGATCGTCGTAGAAGCAGACCTGGTTGCGGCCATGTTCCTTGGCGTAGTACAGCGCCTGATCGGCCTGGCCCAGGATTTCGACGGGCGAACCGCGCGTGGTACTCACAAAACCCAGGCTCACCGTCACCTGGCCCACCTGCGGGAAGTGGTACTCCTGCACGGCCAGCCGGAAGCGGTTGAACACCTTGTGGGCAGTGCTCAGCGTGGTGGAGCGCAGCAGCACCACAAACTCTTCGCCGCCAAAGCGGAAGATGCGGTCGTGGCTGCGGAATGAGCTGCGCAGAATGTTGGCGATCAGGATCAGCACTTCGTCACCATACAGGTGGCCAAAGCGGTCGTTGACCTGCTTGAAGTGGTCGATATCCACCACCGCCAGCCATTGCTGCACGGGCTCGTTGTCGCTGGCCACGGCGGTTTCTTCGGCCGCAAAGGACTCGGTGACTGCACCAGACCGGCTGGCCAGCCCGCTCATGGTGTAGCGGGAGAACTGCTCGTCAAACGTCTTGCGGTTGAACAGGCCGGTGAGCGCATCGCGCTCGCTGTAGTCGAGCAGGCTCTGGTAGTTCTGGTACACCTGAAACACGCCCATGAGCACGTCAAGCTTGTGGGCCGAGAACGGGCGCGACTGGGTGATCTCCAGGCAGGTGCTGACCTTGTCGTGCATCCACACCGGCAGCCAGAGCACATGGCGGCCGCGGCGGGGTGAGGCCAGGGCGCGCTCGCCCCGGTTGTCCACGCAGTCCCGCAGGGCGGGGTACTGGTCCAGCGGCTCCCTGCGGGGGTCGGCTGCAGCTTCGGAGTCGGTGGACACCAGCTGGCCGTTATCCACCCAGGTGCGGGGGCGCACATGGGGCACACCGCCCTCCGTGAACAGTTCCAGGGCCCGCACCTCGATGATGCTGCTGAGTTTTTGCAGCGTGGACAGCACCGACACCTCCAGCCGCAGGTGGTCGCGGTGGCCAGTCATCTCCACCAGGTTTTGCAGGATGGGTTTCATAGGCGGTGTGCTGCGGGCCGATCGGGGCATGTCGTTGGGTCAGTTACGGCGCACAAACACCACGTCCCACACCCCATGGCCCAGTCGCAGGCCTCGGTTTTCGAACTTGGTCAGCGGGCGGTAGTCGGGTTGCGGTGCAAAGCCGTCTGCAGTGTTTTGCAGCAGGGGCTCGGCGCTCAGCACCTGCAGCATCTGCTCTGCGTAGGGTTGCCAGTCGGTGGCGCAATGCAGGTAGCCGCCGGGCTTGAGGCGTGCAGCCAGCTTGGCCACCAGCGGGGGCTGGATCAGGCGGCGCTTGTTGTGCTTTTTCTTGTGCCAGGGGTCGGGGAAGAAGATGTGCACGCCGTCGAGGACGCCGGGCGGCAGCATGTGGTCGATCACCTCCACGGCGTCGTGCTGCAGGATGCGGATGTTGGTCAGCCCTTGTTCGCCAATGCGCTTGAGCAGGGCGCCCACGCCGGGCTCATGCACCTCGCAGCACAGAAAGTTGTCGTCTGGCCGCACGCGGGCAATATGGGCCGTGGCCTCGCCCATGCCAAAACCGATCTCCAGCACCAGTGGCGCGCTGCGGCCAAAGGCGCCGGTGGCGTCCAGCGGCGCAGCGGTGTAGGGCAGCACAAAACGCGGGCCGAAGTCTTCAAAGGCCTTGGCCTGGCCCGTGGTGGTGCGGCCGGCGCGGCGCACAAAGCTCTTGATGGTTTTGGGGTGGGTCACACCGGCGGGGGCAGAGCCCTGTGCAGTGGGCGCTGTGGGGGCGGTGGAGGCTGCGGGCGCAGCACTGGCGGGGGCGGAGGCTGTGGTCAATTCGGTCACGGTGGGCCATTGTAGTTTCGTCGCCACGCCGCGACCCACTGTGCCAGTGCGTCGGGTATGCAAATGTTGTGCAGATTTGCCACAGCGGGCAAGCCCAGGGCCAGCGCGGCGTGCGACAAGGCCAGTAACGGGTTGTCCAGGTCCAGCGCGCGCGCGCCGTTTTGTTTGGAGAGCTTTTCACCGTTGTCGCCGCACACCAGCGGGGTGTGCAGATAGCGCGGTGTGGGCAGCCCCAGCGCCTGCTGCAGCAGGATCTGGCGCGGCGTGTTGTCTGCGAGGTCTTCCCCCCGGACCACGTCGGTGATGCCCTGGTCGGCATCGTCCACCACCACGGCCAGCTGATAAGCCCACAGCCCGTCTGCGCGGCGCAGCACAAAGTCGCCTACTGCGGTCGCCACCTGTTGCTGCTGGCGCCCCAGGCGGCGGTCGTACCACTGCAGCACGCCATCTGCTACTGAATATGTAGCGCTCCAGGCATGATCCACTAGCGCAATAGGTTGTTTTGGCTTGAAGTCTGTGACATTGAAGCGCCAGGAGCGCCCCGTGCGGCCGTTCAGCCCCTGGCGGCAAGTGCCGGGGTAGGGCAGCGCCGCATGCCGCTCGCGGGCATGGCCCTGGGCGGCATGGGCGTCTTCGATGTCCTTGCGTGAGCACGAGCAGGGGTAGGCATCGCCCTGCGCCACCAGCTGGTCCAGGGCGCGCTGGTACAGACTGCTGCGCGCAGACTGCCACTGGGGCGGGGCATCGGGGTGCAGGCCACAGGTAGCCAGTTGCTGCAGGATGAAGGTGTCCGCCCCTGGCACGCAGCGGGGCTGGTCCACATCCTCGATGCGCACCAGCCACCGGCCGTTGTGTGCACGTGCATCCAGCCAGCTGGCCAGCGCGGCCACCAGAGAGCCCGCATGCAGCGGGCCCGTGGGGGAGGGGGCAAACCGCCCCACATAGCGCCCCACATTGCGCTCCTCTGGGCGTGCTGTGGGGCTGCCCTCGTTGTGCGGCGTTGCTCCTACGCCCCCCGTCATGCCACGGCAAGTGCCAGTTCCAGGCCCGACACAAAGGCATCTTCCAGCCGGTGCCCCAGGCACCAGTCACCGCAGGCGCCCAGGCCGGCCTTGGCATCCCACAGGTGGCTCTTGCCCAGCGGGTGGGTGGTTTGCGCGTAGCGCCAGCGGCGGGTGTCGGCATGCGCAGGCTCGGCCCGGATGCCGGTGACCTCGGCAAATGCCTTGAGCAGCTTGGCCTGCACGCGGGCTTCGTCGTCTTCGAGGTGTTCTGCCGACCAGGCGGGGCTGGCCTGCACCGTCCAGCGCTCCACCACGTTGCGGCCCGGCTTGGACGACTCGCGCGCCAGCCATGCAATGCGGTGGTGGGTGCTGCGCGCAGCGTTCCATTGCGGGCCCAGTGTGGTCAGGCCCGGGCGCACGGCCTGGGGGTAGGCCAGCATCAGGGTCCAGCAGGGCGCGATGGCGACCTTGGACATGGCGTCGGCCAGCGGGGAGTCGAGCCCGGAGCCGGAAATCAAGGCCTGTGCGGGCACCGAGGGCTGGGCCAGCAGCACCGCGTCAAAGCCCGCATACACATGCTGCTCGCCGCCCGCGCCTTCGGTGCGCAGTTGCCACCCGGGTGCGTTCACGGCGTCGGGTTCGATGCGGGTGACGCGGGTGTGGGTGACCAGCTGGCCTGCCTGGGCCAAGGGTTCCGCCCAGGTGGTCACCAGCGACTGCATGCCCGGGGTGGCGACCCAGTGGGCTTCGCGGTGGGGCAGGCCCACGGCGGCCACCCGGCCTGCGGCGTCCAGCACCTGGACCGAATTGGCGCTCCAGCGCTTGCAGATGCCGGGCACGGTGTCGATGGCTCGGGCAAAGCGGGGGTCGCGCACGGTGAAATACTGGGCACCGGCATCAAAGTTGCCAAAGGGGCTGTCGATGGTGGCGGTGCGGCCGCCAGCCTGGTGGGACTTTTCGAACACTGTCACCCGGTGGCCGGCCTGGACCAGGGTTCGGGCACAGACAATGCCCGCCATGCCCGCGCCAATGATGGCGAAGTGGCGCTGCTGTTTGCCGGAGGGGGTGATAGGGGTGGCGGGCGCTGCGGAAGCTGCAGGGGCCGGGGCGCTGGTGCGTCGGAGCCGTTTGGCGGGGAGAGGATCAGGTTTGCTCATGGGAGGCCTTTCGGTGACGGTCGGCAAAAGAAATGCGATGCAAAACCAACAGCAACCACTCTACACGCGGTGCCGGCCTGTGCGCACTGGATCAGGGTCACAAATGATGGTGGTTTTCCAGCAGAGCGCGGCGTGTGGCGGGGCTTTGCAGCTGGTTCAGCCACCACTGCAGCGCGCGGCCGGGGGCGGTGAAGCCAGGGCCGCCCCAGGCGTAGTGCACGCGCACGTTGCGCTCCGGCCGGGCCACGCGGCGCGCCACCAGGCGGCCGGCCTCCAGGTAGGGGCGCACCATGGGTTCGGGCAGAAAACCGCCACCCAGGCCGCGCAACTGCACGCGCACCTTGGCCTGCATGGTGTCCACCGTCAACACATCCTGTCCGCCCAGCAGGCCCATGGTGGCGCCGCCACGGGTGGCCGAGTCGGCCACGGCCACGGCGCGGTGCTCCAGCAGCGTGGCGTCGGAGATGGGCTCGGGCGCGGTGGCCAGCGGGTGGTGGGGCGCCACCACGTAGATGAAGAGCACATCGCCCAGCAGCCCTTGCTGCAGGCCGGCCACGTTGTTGCTGGCGACCGATACGCCAATGGCCAGGTCGGCGCGGCCGGAGGTCAGCGCCTCCAGCGTGCCAGTCATGATGCCGTCGCGCAGCTTGAGGCGCGTGGGGGGCTTCATGGCGTAGAACGCGTCCACCAGCTCCAGCAGGGTGTGCGGCGAGATGATGCCGTCCACCGACAGCGTGAGCTGCGGCTCCCAGCCCGTGGCCACGCGGCGCACGCGGTGGGCCACGGCGTCGATGTCCTGCAGCAGGCGCGCGCCTTCGCGCAGCAGCTCCACCCCTGCCTCGGTGGGGCGGGCCTGGCGGGCGCTGCGGTCAAACAGCAGCACGTCCAGTGCGTCTTCGATCTGGCGCACACGGTAGGTGAGGGCGCTGGGCACCAGGCCCAGCTGCCGTGCGGCGGCGGCAAAGCTGCCGGCCTCGGCAATCACCTGCAGCATGGTCAGCGCATCGGGGGTGAGGACATCGCGGGCGTTTTGCATGATGGCGCCATGTTAATTCAGATTATTTGAACATTGCCATCAATCCGCCTGTGCCCGCAGCGGGTGTGGCAGTCCTACATTCGAGTCTTGAAAGGAGCACTCACATGCTGACTGTTCGTAAATCGCAAGACCGGGGCCACGCCGACCATGGCTGGCTCAATTCCTTCCACAGCTTCTCGTTCGCCGGGTACTACGACCCCGCCCACATGGGCTTTGGCAACCTGCGCGTCATCAACGAAGACCGCATTGCGCCGGGCACCGGGTTTGGCACCCATGGCCACCGCGACATGGAAATCATCAGCTACGTGCTGTCGGGCGAACTGGCCCACAAGGACAGCATGGGCAACGTCAAGGGCATCCCGCCCGGTGACGTGCAGCGCATGAGCGCAGGCACTGGCGTGCAGCACAGCGAGTTCAACCACGCTGCAGGCCAGACCACGCACTTCCTGCAGATCTGGATCGAGCCCAACGTACGCGGCATTCCGCCCAGCTACGAGCAAAAGACCTTTGCCGAAGCGGAAAAGCGCGGCGCACTGCGCCTGGTGGCGTCGCCCGATGGCGCCCAGGGCTCGGTCAAGATCCATGCCGATGCGGCCCTGTATGCGGGCCTTCTGGATGGCGACGAGTCCGTCACCCTGGCGCTGAACCCCGCCCGCAAGACCTATGTGCACCTGGTGCGTGGCGCGCTGAGCGCCAACGGCCAGGCCCTGTCGGGCGGCGACGCGCTGCTGATGGAAAAGGAAACCACCTTGTCGTTGACCGATGGCCACGACGCCGAGGTGCTGGTGTTTGACCTGGCCGCCTGATCTTTATTTCGTAACCACTTTCACTCAGGAGTTCTTCACCATGTTCACATCCCTGCAAAACCCTCTGGCCCTGGCATCGCGCCTGCTGCTGGCCGCCCTGTTCCTGCCTGCGGGCATCAGCAAACTGACCGGCTTTGCCGGCACCGTGGGCTACATCACTTCGGTGGGCCTGCCCATGCCCACGGTGGCGGCAGCCGTTGCGGCGGCGGTTGAAGTGCTGGGCAGCCTGGCGCTGATCTTTGGCGTGGGCACCCGGTTTGCCGCACTGGCGTTGGCCTTCTTCACGCTGGTGGCCAGCTTCTTCTTTCATGCCTACTGGAACCTGCCCGCAGACAAGCAAATGATGCAGCAGCTCATGTTCTTCAAGAACGTGGGTGTGACCGGCGGCCTGCTGGCCCTGGCAGCGTTTGGCGCCGGCGCCTGGAGCCTGGACGCACGCCGCTCGGACCGCTGATCCGGTGGGCATGCAAAGGGCCTGCAACCCGCAGGGGTGCAGGTTCTAGCATTCAATCTCGTCGTTGGTTGTCGTTCTGTTGGTAGTTCTTTTGGTTCTTTCCCCTGGTCTCGTTCCCTCATCGTTTCAACAGGAGTTATCTCATGGCACACATCGCAGTTGTTTACCACTCGGGTTATGGTCACACGCAGCGCCTGGCGCAGTCTGTGGCGGAAGGTGCCGGCGCCCAGCTAGTCGCCATTGATGCAGAGGGCAACCTGCCCGAAGGCGGCTGGGAAACGCTGGCCGCTGCCAGCGCCATCATCTTTGGCTCGCCGACCTACATGGCGGGCCCCAGCTGGCAGTTCAAGAAGTTTGCCGACGCCTCGTCCAAGCCCTGGTTCAGCCAGGCCTGGAAGGACAAGCTGTTTGCAGGCTTTACCAACAGCGCCAGCACCAATGGCGACAAGCAGATCACGCTGGACTACATGTTCCACCTGGCCATGCAGCACGGCGGCATCTGGGTGGGCAACGGCATGATGCCCGCCAACTCCAAGGCGGCCACCCGCAACGATGTGAACTGGATCGGCTCGTTCAGTGGCGCCATGTCCCAGTCGCCGTCCGACGCCTCGGCCGCCGAGATGTTCCCTGGCGACCTGGAGACGGGCAAGCAGTTTGGCCAGCGTGTGGCCGACGTGGCCCGACGCCTCTCTCGTTAAGGCGCAGCCGCCTTTTGGCGCTACAGTGGCGCGCCCCAGTACAACCAGGAGAACACCCCATGGCAGTTGAATTGCGGCGCGTCCCCGGCGCGCCCATGGCCCAGACCGTGCGTATCCGCGCGCACGACCTCGTGGCCGATGGCAGTGTGGAGGAGGGCGGCGCTGACAGCGGCCCCAGCCCGCACGACCTGTATGACGCTGCCTTGGGGGCCTGCAAGGCGCTCACGGTGTTGTGGTACGCACGCCGCAAGGGCCTGCCGGTGGAAGATGTGCAGACCGTGGTTGAGCGCGACGCATCGGCCGAACGCACGGGGGTCTACCGCCTCGCGACCCGGCTGCAAGTCAGCGGTGATCTCACCGATGCCCAGATCGCCGAGCTGGAAACCGTGGCGCAGAAATGCCCTGTGCACAAGCTGATGACCACGGTGACGACCGAGATCAGCACTTCCTTGGAGCGTGCATCATGAGCGATACCCCCAGCTTTCTGCCCCTCACGGGCCATGCCAAGGACCTGGGCGGCGGCTTCACCGTGCGCCGCCTGCTGCCCGCGGTGCAGCGCAAGGCCGTGGGGCCCTTCCTGTTTTTCGACCACTTCGGCCCGGTGACGGTGGCTCCGGGTGACAGCCACGACGTGCGTCCCCATCCGCACATTGGCCTGGCGACGGTGACCTACCTGTTCTCGGGCGCCATCATGCACCGCGACAGCCTGGGCTATGTGCAGCAGATCGAACCCGGCGCCATCAACTGGATGACGGCCGGGCGGGGCATCGTGCACTCCGAGCGCCGCCCGGAGAGCCTGGCAAACCAGCCGTATGTGAACCACGGCATCCAGCTGTGGGCTGCGCTGCCACTGGCCCACGAAGAAGCCGACCCCTCGTTTGCGCACACGCCTGCTGCGGCCATCCCGCAGGTGCAGGTGGATGGGGCCAGCGTGCGGGTGCTGATTGGCGAGGCGTTTGGTCAGACCTCGCCGGTGGCCACCTACTCGCGCACCTTGTACCTGGACGTGCAGCTGCCTGCGGGCGCCACCCTGGAGATCCCGACATTGGTGCCCGAGCTGGCGGTGTACACCGTGGATGCACCGGTGTCGTTGAACGGCGCTGAGGTGCCTGCGCACATTCTGGCTGTGGCGGAACCCGGCCAGCCTTTGCTTCTGTCGGCCGGTGAGAGTGCCGTGCGCCTGATGGTGATCGGCGGCGATCCGCTGGATGCGCCGCGCCACATGTGGTGGAATTTTGTCTCCAGCCGCAAGGAGCGCATCGTGCAGGCTGCCAGCGACTGGGAGGCACAGGCTATGGGCCAGGTGCCGGGCGAGGTGGAGTGGATTCCCCTGCCGGAACACCGCTTCAAAGCCTGATCAAAGCATGATATTGAGATGAAAATGGACTGTAGCGCTAGTACAGCAAGCGCTGGCAGCTCATGATTTGATAGCGTTTTCTGCGGCTGCTGCGGGCACATCGATGGCAAGCCCCGTGTCCAGCACGCGGCGCTCATCAAACACAAAGCACCCGCCGTGGTAGTGCGCGCCATCCGTCAGTTCAAAGTACTTCAGGATGCCGCCCTCCAGCTGGTAGACATGGGGCAGGCCTTCCTCGCGCATGAGGATGGCGGCCTTTTCGCAGCGGATGCCGCCGGTGCAGAAGCTCACCACGGTCTTGTCCTGCAGTTCGGCCTTGTGGGCGCGCAGCGCAGGCGGAAACTCGGTGAACTTATCGATGCGCCAGTCGATGGCGTTGTCGAACGTGCCTGCGTCCACCTCGAAGGCGTTGCGGGTGTCTAGCGTGACCACTTCGCGGCCTTCGTCGTCGTGCCCCTGGTCCAGCCAGCGGCGCAGCGTGGCCGGGTCTACCGAGGGCGCGCGGCCTGCGGCAGGGCGGATAGTGGGGTGGTCCATGCGGATGATCTCGCGCTTGACCTTGACCAGCATCTTGCGAAACGGCACCGTGGCCGACCAGCTCTCCTTGGGCTCCAGGTCGGCAAAGCGGGCATCGGTGCGCAGCTGCGCGACAAACCCCCGCACGGCATCGGCCGGGCCCGCCAGAAAGAAGTTGATACCTTCCTCCGCCAGCAGGATGGTGCCCTTGAGCTGGGCGGCCACCGCACGCTCATGCAGCACATCGCGCAGCGCGGCGGCATCTGGCAGCGGCACAAACTTGTAGCAGGAGATGTTGAGGACGGTGTCGGTAGGGTTCACGGCAGTAAAAAAGCACAAAGGCCCGCTGGCGGGCCTGTGGGTCACAGTGGCCAAGCTGCGCCTCAAGCGCCGCTCGGCGTATCCGGGTCAGGCCGCTGGTGACAGCAGCGTGGACTCGATCTTGTTGGCCAGCTGCGCAATGGCCAGCGCCGCTGGGCAGCCGGGGGTCTGCAGCAGCAACAACTGGCGGCGCATCACGGCATCGCGCACCGAGGGATCGGCCGGGATGTCGCCCATGTGGATCAGGCGCATGGGGCGGCCGGATTCGGTGCTCACAAAGCGGTCGAGCACCTGCTGCAGCTGGCTGGTGATGGCGCGGCCATCGCCCGGGCGTGCGGCCTGGTTGATGACCATGCGCACATGTTGGCGCTTTTGCTGCATGGCCAGTACCTTGATGGCGGCGTAGGCATCGGTGAGCGAGGTGGGTTCGGGCGTGGCCACGATCAGCACCTCGGAGGCCAGCGACACCGAGAACAGCACCACATCGGAGATGCCGGCGCCGGTATCGAGCAGCACCACGTCGTAGCGCGGCGTGAGCGCCTGGATCACATTCAGGAACTGGTTGCGCACCTCGGGCGTGAGGCGCGAATACTCCACCATGCCCGAGCCGGCCAGCAGCACATCAAAGCCACCAGGCGCGGCGATCACGGCGTCGTCCAGCGCGGCTTTGCCGGTGAACACGTCATGCAGGGTGATCTTGGGGTGCAGGTTCAGCACCACGTCCAGGTTGGCCAGGCCCAGGTCGGCGTCGAGAACCAGCACGCGCTGGCCTCGGCGGGTGAGGGCTGCGGCCAGGTTGGCCGATACGAAAGTCTTGCCCACACCACCTTTGCCGCTGGTCACCGCAATGATGCGTGCGCCTTGTGTGGCAGAAGCCATGGGTGTGGCAGGACCTGCAGGTGCTGCAGGCGTTGTGGGTTGGGGGGACAGCGCGTCGCTCATCATCTAACTTTCAGTAGGCGCTGCCTGTTGGGTTGGGGTCCAGTGGAGGCAGATCGCCCCAACCCGAGGGGGTGTAGAGCGGGCCAAACAACAGGCTTTTCTCTTCGGCACTGACGGTGCTGTCGGGTTGTTCCTCGATGCTGACACGGTTGCGGCCCGACGCCTTGGCCTGGTAGAGCTGGTGGTCGGCACGGTCGGTCCACAGCAGGGTGGTGGAGCGGATCCACTGCATGGCGAACGCGCCACCAATGCTCACCGTCACGTTCAGTTCGACTGTCGGGGAGATGCGAATGGGCGTGTTGGCCACTGCGCGCCGGATGCGTTCTGCCACCACGCGGCCAAAAGCGGCCTGGCAGGCGGGCAGCACCACCGCAAATTCTTCGCCGCCGTAGCGGGCCAGGGTGTCCATGGGGCGCACACAGGCGCTGAGCGTGCGGGCCACCGACTGGAGCACCACATCGCCAGCCAGATGGCCGTGGGTGTCATTCACCGTTTTGAAGTGGTCGATGTCCAGCATCAGCAGAAGGGCTGCCTCGCCGGAGCGAGTCACGCGATCGATTTCACGTTCCAGCACCGCGCGGAAATGTCTGCGGTTCGCCAGTCCCGTGAGCGGGTCTTTGAGCGACAGCTCGCACAGGCCGTCGATCAGGCCCTGCAAATAAAGGGAAGGCACCTCGCGGTGCAGTGCTGCCTCGCTGCCGCCGGCCTGAGCCACCAGTGCGTGGGCAGTATCCAGGCGAAGGTCGCGCAGATCTACCAGATGAGAGGCCGCTGAGTCAGACACAAATTGGAACAAAGAGAGTTAGGCAAGTGTACCAGCGCGTCAGCAAGAACAAGGCCGTGGCACAGCGGTCGCAGCGTAGGTAAAACCCGGCTCACGCCCGCGCCACGGGCTCGGGAAGCTGCTGCAGTGCCACCAGCGCCTCGGCGTCGGTCCGGTACATGGCAAGCCCGGGGCGCAGGTCCAGCAGCCCGGCCTGGCGCAGCACCTGCTCCACCGGCAGCTTCAGGCCACTCAGATGCAAGGTACCGCCCCGCAGTTCCATCTGCGCCAGCAGTTGGGCAAAGGTTTCGACGCCCGTCACATCGATGCGGTTGATGGGCTGGGCCAGAAGGCACAGGTGCACCACCTCGGGGTGGGCGGACAGGTGCTCGGTCACGCGCCGCTCCAGCGCGCTGGCGGAGGCAAAGTCCAGCTCCGCATCCATGCGCAGCGCCAGCAACCGGGAGGCGAGGGGTGGCAGCTGCCACAGGTGCCGGTCGCGCAGGCTGCCGTCCGGGTGCAGGCCCACCTCGATGATGCGCGGGTGCAGGCGCTGGTACAGGAAGTGGCTCAGGTTCATCAACAAACCCACCAGCACGCCCCAGTACATGCGCGGGGCGGTGGCCAGGGTCAGGGCAAAGGTGACGCCACCGATCACAGCCTCCACGCGCGATACCCGCCACAGCCGCAGCAGGGTGCCGGGTTTGATGAGGCTGGTGACAGCCGTGACCACCACCGCCGCCAGCACCGACTGCGGGACGTGGTACAGCGCAGGCGTCAGCCACAGCAGCACGACCAGCACCAGGCTGATCGCAAACAGCGTGGCCCAGCCGGTCTTGGCGCCCGCATACAGGTTGATGGCCGAACGCGAGAAGGAAGCGCTGGTGGCAAAGCTGCCGCACAGGCCGCTGCTGATCTTGGCCAGGCCCTGGCCGATCAGGTCCTGGTTTTCGTTCCACTGCTCCTTGGAGCGCTGGCTTTCCACCTTGGCGCTGGACGCGGTCTCCAGAAAGCTCACCAGCGTCACCACCAGCACGGGCATCACCAGTGCGCTGAAGCTGGACCAGGGCAGGGCGCCCGGCCAGTAGGGGGCTGGCAAGCCCGAGGGCAACGCCCCCACCACGGCCCCGCCAGCGTCTGCGTAGCCCAGGGACCAGCTCAAGGCGCCTGCCACGCCCACCACCACAATCGCGGCCGGAAACTGCGGCAGCCAGCGGCGCGCCAGCATCAGCAAGCCCAGGCTGCCCAGGCCAAAGCCTGCGGCCGTCAGGTCAAACAGACCGGGCGAGGGCGTCGAGAGCAGAGCGCTCCAGTCGGCGGCGCGTAACCCGGTCAGCGCCGCCAGTTGCGACCCCAGGATCAGCAGTGCTGCCGCCTGCGTAAAACCATTGAGCACGGGTGATGTCACGAGGTTGAGCAACCAGCCAAAGCGCGCGATACCCATCACCATTTGCAGCAGCCCCGACAGCAGGGCCATCCACGCGGCCAGGGCCACCCACTGCGCACTACCGGGTTCGGCCAGGCCGGTGAGCGAGGCACCGATCAGAAGACTGGTCAGCGCGGTAGGGCCCACCCCCAGCCGGGTGGAGGAGCTGAACAGCACTGCGACCAGCGCCGGAATCAGGGATGCATAAATGCCGGTGACCAGAGGCATGCCCGCCAGCGCAGCGTAGGCCACGCCCTGGGGTACCAGCATCAACCCTACCGTCATGCCTGCCCAGAACTCGCCTTTGAGCAGTTGCCGATCCGGGCGGGGCCATTTCAAAAAAGGAAGCCAGCGTGCGAGCGAATGCAGGGTCATGCCCTCGATTGTCGCGCGCCCGGGACCTCGGCGCCCCGGCTCTTCCCAATAGGCAAGGGCACCGGTGGTGGCGGACCGCAGGCTCCTTCGTCCTACAGGCACTTCGGCCCTGTCCGACCCGCAGGCTTCGACCGCTTGCCTACAGTCTGCCCATGTCTTAACCGCAAGGAGTCAAAGCATGAATTCCCAAAACCTGATGGATCGTCCCGCCCACCGCATCGCCAGCATCTTGGCCGTCAGCGCCCTGGCCTTGGGTCTCGCCGCATGCGGCAAGACCGAAGAGCCCACCGTGGGCCAGCGTCTGGACTCTGCGGTCGAAAAGACCGAGCAGGCGGCTGCCGACGCCCGAGTGAAGGCCGAAAGCGCCATGCAGAGTGCCGAAACCAAGATGGAGCAGGGCGCTGCCAATGCAGAAGCTACCGCCAAGGACGCCGCCAACACCGCCAAGGGCGCGATTGACGACGCCACAATCACCGCCCAGGTGAATGCGGGCTTGGCCAAGGACCCCGATCTGAGCGCGCTCAAGATCAACGTGGACACCGTGAACGGCAAGGTCACTCTGAACGGCCCCGCGCCCTCTACCGTAGCCCGTGACCGCGCCGAAACCATCGCCAAAAGCGTGACGGGCGTGACCTCGGTCAACAACCAGCTGGTCGTCACCGCCAGCTAATGTGGGACCACAGGGCGGGCGGCCTGTGCCGCACAGCCCTGATCACCGCACCCACGCGCCGCCCGGTTCACCACCGGCCGGCGCGCTACCATGGCTGGCATGAAAGACCACGACCTTGATCTTGCCACCCACCTCGTCCACCACGACTACCAGCCTCCGGACGGCTTTGTAGCCCCCCAGCCCGGGGTGTTCAAGGCCTCCACGGTCATCTTCCCCAACGTCGCGGCCATGCGCTCGCGGGAGTGGAAGGACAAGAGCGGCTACACCTACGGCCTGCACGGCACGCCCACCACGTTCATCCTCGAAGAGCGCCTGTGCGCGCTGGAAGGTGGCCTGCAGTGTGTGCTGGTGCCCAGCGGCCTCGCCGCCATCGCGAACGTGGGGATGGCCTTGCTCAAGTCCGGCGATGAGGTGCTGATCCCCGACAACGCTTACGGCCCTGGCAAGGACTTTGCCAACGGCGAGCTGGCCCGTTTCGGCATCACCCATGCGTTTTACGACCCGCTGGACCCGGCTGACCTGGCTGCGCGCATCACGTCCGCCACCCGGCTGGTGTGGCTGGAGGCTCCCGGCTCGGTGAGCATGGAGTTCCCCGACCTGTGCGAGCAGGTGCGCATCTGCCGCGCGCGCGGCGTGACTACCGCGCTGGACAACACCTGGGGTGCGGGCCTGGCGTTTGCGCCGTTTGACCTGACGGGCGATGGCAGCCTGGGCGTGGACATTTCTGCCCATGCGCTCACCAAGTACCCCAGCGGAGGGGGCGATGTGCTCATGGGCAGCGTTATCACACGCGACCTGGGCCTGCACATGAAGATCAAGCTCACGCACATGCGGCTGGGCCTGGGCGTGGGCGCCAACGATGCCGAGGCGATCCTGCGCGCGCTGCCCAGCATCGGCCTGCGCTACCGCGCACACGACGAAGCCGCGCGCCAGCTAGCGCGCTGGTTGCAGCAGCAGCCAGCCATCGCGCAGGTGCTGCACCCTGCGCTGGAGGGCGCCCCCGGCCATGCCCACTGGAAGGCGCTGTGCGGCGCTGCAGAGGGCGGGCTGGGCGCGGCGGCCGGCCTGTTCAGCGTGATGATCGACGCGCGCTACACCCAGCAGCAGGTGGACGTCTTCTGTGACAGCCTGCGCCTGTTCAAGCTGGGCTACAGCTGGGGCGGGCCCATGAGCCTGGTGGTGCCTTACACCATCGCCAGCATGCGCAGCCGCCCGTCGCCCCACCTGAAGCCGGGCACGCTGGTGCGTTTTTCCATCGGGCTGGAGGCGGTGGAGGACCTGCGGCGTGATCTGCAGCAGGCGATGGAGCGGGCCTTCCCCGCCTGAGCTGCTGTTTGGCCCTTGCCCAGGATGTAGATGTGGGGCGGGCTACGGGCTTTCCTCAGTGGCGCAGCCGAACGCGCGGGCTTAGTGTGGCGGCATGAACGCGACATCTTCCAAGCCCGGGCCGGACACCCTTGGTACCCCAGACACCTCCGAGGCCCGGCAGGCCGAGGCCATCGCCGACCGCGTGAAGGCCCAGACCGCGCAACCCGTGCAGCTGCAGCCGTTGCGCGTGGCTGACCCCTTCCGGTGGCTGCGGCGCGGCCTGGACGATGTGCGCGCCGCGCCGGGCATTGCCTTGTTCTATGGCGTGTGCTTCTGGGTCATGGCGGGGGTGCTGGGCTGGGTGTTCCGCACGCGGCCTGAATACACCATGTCGCTCGCCAGTGGCTGTCTGCTGGTGGGGCCTTTTCTGGCCATGGGGCTGTATGACACCAGCCGTCGGCGGGAGGCGGGTCTGAAGCCGCAGCTGAGCGAATCCCTTACCTGCTGGGACAGCCACATGGGCAGCATGGGCATGCTGGTGCTGGTGCTGGTGGTGCTGGAGCTGCTTTGGGGCAGGGCCTCGCTGGTGGTGTTTGCCGTGTTCTTCAACACCGGCATGCCCTCGACCACCGGCGTGCTGCAGGCGGTGTTCAACCCGCAGAACTGGAGCTTTGTGGCGGTGTACACGGTGGTGGGCGGTGTGTTTGCGGCGCTGGTGTTTTCCACCTCCGTGGTGTCCATCCCCATGATTCTGGACCGCGACACCGACGCGCTGACTGCGGGCATCACCAGCATGCGTGTGGTGATTGAAAACCCCGGCGTGATGCTGCTGTGGGGGGCATTGATCACCCTCATCGTGGCCGTCTCGCTGTGGTTTTGGGGGGTGGGCCTGGTGCTGGCGGGGCCTGTGCTGGGCTTTGCCAGCTGGCATGCGTACCGAGCTGCCGTCATTCCGCTGCAGCGCACCCCGGCAGGGCCTGAAAACCCCGTCCTGTTACAGTGAGTCTCAACTTCAGGAAGCAACTACCTTGGCAACACCCAACTACGGATACGAAAAACGCCAGCGCGAACTCGCCAAAAAACAAAAAAAGGAAGAGAAGCTGAGGGCCAAAACACAGCGCAGGCCGAACGATCCGCAAGGGGATGACCAGCCCGCTGACGACCAGCCAGCGGGCGCTGCAGGCCATCCCGAGCAGCCTGCAGGCTGAGTGACCTGGCTGCGTCACAGGGGTCCGCTGCACCAATCGCCGCGCCCTGTGCATCTGCGGTCTCTGGCGGTCTGCAGCGTTGCAAATACTCGCAATAGCTACGGCGATTGCTGCGTCTTTCGCGTGGCAGCCCCTCCCGATCCGCAGCACACACTGACCGCTCGATGCGTGCAGCGAATCCCTAACGCAGCAGCTTTTTGAGCTCTGGCCACACGTTGGCCAGCATTTGCGGATGCGCTTCGGCGCGAGGGTGAATGCGGTCGGGCTGGAACAGGCGGGTCGGGTCTGGTCCGTCAGCCACACCCTTCAAGAAAAATGGCACCACAGCCGCCTTGTGGGCCTGCGCCACGGTGGTGAACAGGCCCGCAAACTTGTTCGCGTAGTCGGTGCCATAGTTGGGTGGCACCTGCATACCCACCAGCAAGACCTTGGCCCCGGCCTTTTGCGCCGCCTGGGTCATCCAGGCCAGGTTCTCTTCGGTGTTCTTGAGCGGCAGGCCGCGCAGGGCATCGTTGCCCCCCAGTTCAATCACCACATGGCTGGGCTTGTGCTGCGCGAGCAGTGCAGCCAGGCGCGAGCGGCCGCCCGAGGTGGTCTCGCCGCTCACGCTGGCATTGACCACGGTGGCTGCAAGCTTGTCTTGCGCCAGTTGTTTTTCCAGCAGTGCCACCCAGCCCGTGCCCCGCGCCAGGCCGTATTCGGCGCTGAGCGAATCCCCCAGCACCAGAATCACCGAAGGGCGTCCGGCAGTCCCTGCCTTGGCGGCGGCCTGCGCAAAGGCCGTGGGCGCACAAAGCCCCACCACCAGGCCGATAGATGCGCTCAGGATAAAGTGGCGCCGTTGCTGCAGATTGCGAATCAAAGTAAAGAGCCTTTCATGTCCGAACCCTCCCCGCTGCCCAAGACACCGCCCGCCACCCCCATCATTGCCGTGGAGCATGTGTTCAAGTCGGTGACGGATTCCACCGGAACCCTCGACATTCTGCGGGATATCGATTTCCGCCTGGCTGCCAGGGAAACGGCGGCCATCGTTGGTGCCTCGGGCTCGGGCAAGAGCACGCTGCTGTCCATCATCGCGGGGCTCGATACCCCCACGCGCGGAACGGTGCGGCTGGACGGCCACGACCTGTTTGCCATCGATGAAGATGCGCGGGCTGCATTGCGGGCCCAGAAGGTGGGTTTTGTGTTCCAGAGCTTCCAGCTCATGGGCAACCTCACAGCGCTGGAGAACGTCATGCTGCCGCTGGAGCTGGCCGACCGCCGCGATGCACGCAAGGCCGCCACCGAGATGCTGGCGCGCGTGGGGCTGGGGCAGCGCCTGTCGCACTACCCCAAGGTGCTGTCGGGCGGCGAGCAGCAGCGCGTGGCCCTGGCCCGGGCGTTTGTGGTGCAGCCGGCCGTGCTGCTGGCGGACGAACCCACGGGCAGCCTGGATTTTGCGACGGGCGAAACCATCATGAAGCTCATGTTCGAGCTCAACCGCGAGTTGGGCACAACGCTGGTGCTGGTGACCCACGACCGCGCGATCGCCGCGCAGTGCGAGCGGCGCATCACGATCGATGCAGGGCGCGTGGTGTGAGTGGTGGGCGGGGTTTTTGAGTGTTTTGGGCCGCAGGCGCTAGTGAAACATGTGCAGGCAGCTATGAATTTGATAGTGGTCTGAGGGAGTGGGCTGCGCCCAGCGGATAATCCCCCCATGTCCAGCCCCAAAGTTCTCTTCGGCTTTCACGCCGTGGGCGTGCGTCTGAAGACCGCGCCGCAATCCATCATCGAGATTTACTACGAAGCCACGCGCCGCGATGCGCGCATGCGTCAGTTTCTCGACCGCGCCCGCGAGGCCGGTGCCCGCCTCATCGAAGCCGACAGTGTGCGCATTGCCAAGCTGGCGGGCAGCCACGGCCACCAGGGCGTGGCCGCGCGGGTCGAGCCCGTGAAGGTGGCCACCTCGCTGGATGAACTGCTGGAAGACCTGGAAGCCGCTGGCATCGAGCAGCCCCTGCTGCTGGTGCTGGACGGCGTGACCGACCCGCACAACCTGGGCGCCTGCCTGCGTGTGGCCGACGGCGCTGGTGCCCATGCCGTCATCGCCCCCAAGGACCACGCCGTGGGCATCAACGCCACCGTGGCCAAGGTGGCCAGCGGTGCGGCCGAGACCATGCCGTATTTCATGGTCACCAACCTCTCGCGCACCCTGAACGAACTCAAGGAGCGCAACATCTGGTGCATCGGCACCAGCGACGATGCGCCCAAGACCATTTACCAGGTGGACCTGAAAGGCCCCGTGGCGCTGGTGCTGGGCGCCGAAGGCGACGGCATGCGCCAGCTCACACGCAAGACCTGCGACGAACTCGTCAGCATCCCTATGAAGGGCGCGGTGGAGAGCCTGAACGTGTCCGTGGCCAGCGGCGTGTGCCTGTACGAGGCGCTGCGCCAGCGGACCTGATCCCCGGCCCGCTGCACGCATCAACGAGGGTTCCATGCTGGACACCGTGAAAGCCTGGGTCCGGCAAAGCCAGCGCATCGCCGTGCTGACGGGCGCCGGGGTCAGTGCCGAGTCGGGCGTGCCTACCTTCCGCGATGCGCAGACGGGGTACTGGGCACAGTTCCGCCCCGAAGACATGGCGACGGAGGCAGGCTTTCGCGCCCACCCCCAGCGCGTGTGGGACTGGTACCAGTATCGGCGCGACCTGCTGGCCGGGGTGTCGCCCAACGCCGGGCACCGGGCGCTGGCCGACTTTCAGCGCCGCCACCCCGACCGCATTACCCTGATCACCCAGAACGTGGACGGCCTGCACCAGCGCGCGGGCAGCACCGGCGTGCTGTGCCTGCACGGCGACATCTTTCAGGACCGCTGGCTCGACACCCCACGCAACTGCTGCTTCATCGACCACGCAGTGGCCGGCCACCCGCCGTACTGCGACCGCTGCGGCAACCTGCTGCGCCCGGGCGTGGTGTGGTTTGGCGAGCCTTTGCCGCTGGCGACTTTGGAGGCCGCCGAGCAGGCGGCCAAGCAGTGCGACCTGATGCTGGTGGTGGGCACGGCCGGTGCGGTGTACCCCGCTGCGGGACTGGCCCACCAGGCACGGGCCGCCGGTGCCAGGGTGGTGGTGCTCAACCCCGCGCCCAGTGCGCTGGATGAGGTGGCCCACCAGGTGCTGAAGGGCACGGCGGCTACGTTGCTGCTCCAGCTGTTGGACGACTGAGCGTACGCGGGGCAGAACGTCTCGGTTCGGAGCGCCACCACCGGTGTTTCGCAGCGGCTCGCGTCTCAGTGGAAACCCTGATTTGATGTGCTGCCGCCACCCTTTGTCGCCCATTGGACAGGTGTATAGGCGCGGAGCCCGGTAGCCTCCGCCCCTTTGTTTTACCCGCCTTGCACACCATGAGCCGTCGCCAATTTCTTTTGCGTGCCACCCAGGCCGTCGCCGCCACTGGCCTGCCCGCATGGGCCCACACCGCGATGGCGGCCGAAGAGGCCCTGACCGCGCGCTCCGTCACCCTGGGCTGCTCCATTGCGCTGACGGGTCCGCTGGGCCAGGCAGGTATCGAGCAGGTGGCGGGCATGAAGGCCGCGTTTGCCGAGGTGAATGCCGCCGGTGGCGTGTTGGGCCGCGAGATCCGCATGGAGGTCAAGGACGACGGCTACGTGGCTGCACGCACCCTGAAGAACGTGACCGAGATGGTGGAGGCGCAGTCGGTGTTCGCACTGATCTCGCCCCTGGGCACGGCCAACACCGCGTCCATCCTGCCGCTCATCGAGTCCAAGGGCATCCCCACCGTGGGTCCGGTGACCGGCGCCACATCGCTGCGTGCAGCGGCCAACAAGCACGTGTTCTTCCTGCGCCCCAGCTACCGCGAAGAAACCCAGCGCCTGGTCAAGCAGATCGTGGAGATGGGCCTCAAGCGCATTGCGGTGGTGTACCTGGACAACCCGTTTGGCAAAGAGGTGCTCAAGGACATGTCAACTGCGCTGGACGAGATCAAGGTCGAGCGCGGCGGCGAGTTTGCACTGGCCGTGGACGGCAAGAACGGCACCGAGCTGGCCGACAAGGTGGCGGCCGAGCGCCCCGGCGCCGTGCTGCTGGCCACCACGGGCACGGCCAACACCGCGTTTGTGCAGGCCTTCCGTGCCAAGGCGCAAGGCGTGCCGCTGGCTGGCCTGTCCGTCACCGTGATCTCGTCGGAGCTGCCCAAGCTGGCGGCCTCCACGCGCGGCCTGGCGCTGGTGCAAGTGTTCCCTGATGCCAATTCGCAAAAGTCGGTGGCGGTGCGCAAGTTCCAGGCCACGATGAAGGCCACGGGCGGTGACCCGGCATTCTTGAACAGCAACAGCGCGCTGGAAGGCTGGCTCAACGCGCAGATCATGATTGAAGGCCTGAAGAACGCGGGCAAGGAGCCCACACGCGAGCGCCTGCGCGCCGGGCTGACCGCCATCCGCTCGCTGTCGTTTGGCGACTTCAACGTGGGCTTTGGCAACAAGGCGCCGTACATCGGCTCGGACGCCATCTACCTGGCGATCTACGCGGAGAACGGTCGCCGGATCAGCTGATGGGCTTATGGGCTGAGGGGCGTCATTCCGTTCACCCCGCAACCCGTCAAGCCATACGCCAAGGGCCCGCGCACGCGCGGGCCCTTTTGTTTGGATTCAGCCTTGGGCACTGGCGGCGTCCAGCTGGGCCAGCGCATCACTGTCCAGTTGCAGCTGGGTGGCCTTGACCAGCTCGTGCAGCTGGGCCACTGACGTGGCGCTGGCAATGGGCGCGGTGATGCCCGGTTGCACCATCTGCCAGGCCACGGCCACCTGGCCGGGCGTGGCGTTGTAGCGTTGTGCCACGGCGTCCAGCGCCGCCAGAATGCGCAGCCCCCGGTCGTTGAGGTACTTGGCCGTGGTGTTGGCACCGCGTGCGCTCTTGGCGGCGTCGGCCACCGTGCGGTACTTGCCCGTGAGGAACCCGGCGGCCAGCGCATAAAAGTTGATCACGCCGACCTGCTGCTGCACGCACAGCGGCTGCAGCGCGTCTTCAAACACGGCGCGGTCGTACAGGTTGAACAGCGGCTGCAGGCTTTCGTAGCGCGGCAAGCCCAGGCGTTCGCTGGTCTGCAGGGCCTCCTGCAAGCGCGCGGCGCTGTAGTTGGAGGCGCCAATGGCACGCACCTTGCCGGCCCGGATCAGGTCGGCATACGCGCCCAGCGTGTCGGCCAGCGGCACGGTGGTGTCGTCGTCGTGTGACTGGTACAGGTCGATGTGGTCGGTTTGCAGGCGCTGTAGCGATGCCTCCACCGCCTGGCGGATGTAGGCGGGGCGCAGGCCCACCTTGCCATCCCCCATGTCCTTGCCCACCTTGGTGGCCAGCACGATGTGGTGGCGCTTTCCGCTGCGCTTGAGCCAGCGGCCGATCACCGATTCGGATTCGCCCCCGGTGTGCCCCGGTGCCCAGCGCGAGTACACATCGGCGGTGTCGATGAAGTTGAAGCCTGCGTCCACCCACGCGTCGAGCAGTGCGAACGAGGTGGCTTCATCGGCCGTCCAGCCAAACACATTGCCGCCAAAACACAGGGGCGAGACCTGCAGGCCCGAGCGGCCCAGGGAGCGGAGTTGCATGGATGCGCCTTTCAAAAAAAGAGAAAGAAATCGTGCCCGTTGCCGGGGTTGCGCAGCACACCCCGGCCTCTCAAACCCTCAGACCAGCCCCAGCGCACCCAGCAGTGCACCGGCGCCCAGCATCCACAGCAGGTGCAGCTTGGTGCGCCACACCAGCACCGTGGCCGTGGCGGTCAGCAGCCACAGGGGCCAGTCGGTGGTCCATTCGCCATGGGCGCGGGCCAGCACCCAGGACGTAGCGACCAGCAGGCCGATCACGACCGGGGCCATGCCCTGCTTGAAGGCGCGCACGCCGCGTCGCTCGCGGTTGCGGTGGCCCCAGCGTGTGGCCGTCCAGGTCAGCAGACTGCTGGGCAGCATCACGCCCAGCATGCACACCGCCATGCCCAGGGCGCCCAGTAGCCAGCCGGCCACGCCAGGGCCGCCGGCGTTGATGCCCACGTTCCAGCCCAGCAGGGCAATGAACAACACGTTTGGGCCCGGGGCCGCCTGGGCGATGGCGATGGAGGCGTTGAACTGCGGGTCGGTCAGCCACGCCTGGCGTTCGACCAGGAACCGGTGCATGTCGGGCGCGGTGGCAATGGCGCCGCCCACGGCCAGCAGCGACAGCGACAGGTAGTACAGGAACAGGTTGAACCAGTCGCCGATGCTCAGGGCCATCAGCGGTGCGGTGAGGGGGGCGGCGGTGCTCATGGCGCGAGCTTTCTCCAGGTCAGCAGGCAGGCGGCCCCGCCGATCACCGGCAGCATCCAGAACAGCGGCCAGCGCAGCCAAGCCATGGCGATGATGGTCAGCGCCGTGATTGCCAGGCACAGGGGGCGACCCAGTGGGTGGTTGCGGATGGAGACAAACAGCTTGATGCCCACCCCGGCAATCAGGCCCGCCGCCACAGCTCCCATGCCACGCAACGCGCCGGCCACGGCTGGTTGGGCCGAGAACTGCGCGTACACCACCGCCAGTGCCAGCACCAGCATGAGCGGAAAGGTCAGCATGCCCGCCAGCGCCGCAAAAGCGCCCCGCAGGCCAAAGTAGCGGTCACCGATCATGATGCTGAGGTTGACCACATTGGGCCCCGGCATGATCTGCGCCACGGCCCAGTCTTCGACGAACTCCTCGTTCGTCATCCAGCGCTTTTTCTCCACCAACTCGCGCTGCACCACCGCCAGCACCCCCCCAAAGCCCTGCAGGGCCAGCCAGGTGAAGGACCAGAACAGGTCGGTCGGGTTGCGGGGCTGCGGGCGCGCGGGCGTTTCGGGGGAAGGAGGCGAGGCGGTGGCGGGTGCCATGGGTGCAAGATGGAGTGAAAGGTGGCTGATGCGCCGGTGATTCGTGCCTCGATAGCTATCATTGTGATAGCTGCTGGGTGAAGCGGCGGCCCCCGTGATGTTACGCGCGCGCCGGGCTGTGTGCTGGCAGCGGGGCGTCGCCATCGGGCAAGTCTGGGGCGGCCAATGGTGCACACGCGCAAGGCGGCGTGCCGCTATGCTGGTGGGTGGTCTAAGAGACACATTCATCCCAAGAGACAAGGACACCCCATGAAACTCATCCGCTACGGCCAGCCTGGTGCAGAACGCCCCGGCCTGGTAGACGCCCAGGGCACGCTGCGTGACCTGTCCATGCTGTTGCCCGATATCGGCCCCGCACAGCTCAACCCCCGCACCTTGTCCGCGCTGGCCGCCATCGACGCCAGCCGCCTGCCTGCGGTGTATGGCTCGCCCCGTCTGGGCAGCCCGGTAGGCAGTGTGGGCAAGATCGTGTGTGTGGGCCTCAACTATGCCGACCACGCCAAAGAGGCGGGCATGCAGCCGCCCGCCGAGCCGGTGCTGTTCATGAAAGCCGTGACCGCGCTGAGCGGCCCCAACGACGATGTGCGCATTCCCCCCGGCGCGACCAAGACCGACTGGGAGGTGGAACTGGGCATCGTCATCGGCACCCGCGCCCGCCATGTGGCCGAGGCCGATGCATTGAGCCATGTTGCCGGCTATGTGCTGGCCAACGATGTGTCCGAGCGCGCCTGGCAGATCGAGCGCGGCGGCCAGTGGGACAAAGGCAAGAGCTATGACACCTTTGCGCCCATCGGCCCCTGGCTGGTCACGGCCGACGAGGTGGCCGACCCCCACGCCATCGACCTGTGGCTGGAGGTGAACGGCCAGCGCGTGCAAAACGGCAGCACACGCAATTTCATTTTTGGTGTGCCCACCGTGGTGTCGTACATCAGCCAGTTCCTGACCCTGGAGCCGGGCGACCTTATCCTGACTGGCACCCCTGCTGGCGTGGGCCTGGGGCAAAAGCCCGCACCGTGGTTCCTCAAGCCCGGCGATGTGGTGCGCTTGGGCGCCACGGGGCTGGGCGAGCAACTGCAAAAGTACGTCGGTGGTTGAGGTCGCCTACAGCGGCTCCTGACTTGGCGGTGGAGGTTGGCGGGGGGCTGTGCACTCTTCCAACCTGCATCCGCATGGCCGGAGGGCTTGGTGGGCGCTTCAGGCGTGTTCGGCTTTGTCAGGCCAGCTTGCCCTTGAGCGCATGCCCCAGGGTGCGCCAGCCGGCTTGCTCTGCATGCGCCACCTTGAAGATCCTGAGATCCGCCTGGCTCTCGCGTTTGACCTTGAAAATCTTGAAGCTGGCCTGGTTCTCGTAGTTCACAAAGAACCACAGCGCATCGCCCGTGGCCTGCGTGGCGTAGCCCACCTCGTGCCAGCACAGGTCGGCCTGGCTCTCATAGGCCACTTCGCACACGCGTGCATCGGCCTGGTTCTCGTACTTCACTTCCAGAATCTTGGCCATGGGCGTCCTTTTCGGGGTGTGGGCGGATGATCTTGAAACTGACGGTGTCTCAACACGGAGCTTTCAACGCCAAGAACCTGCGTGGCGCTGCCTTGCGAGGTTATCCAAAACTGTGGATATCGGACAGCGTGCGGTGCAAGAGGATGTAAACAAACTTCAACCCGCAGTGGCGCCCTGGGTGGCTTGGCGTGCCGGGCAGCGGTAAGGTAGGGGCCTGTACACCTCCACCGCGAAAGCCGCTATGCCCCATACCCCGCGCCGTTCCCACACCGAAGGCCATCGTTCTGACCGCATTGGCTGGCTCCGCGCGGCCGTGCTGGGGGCCAACGACGGCATCGTCTCCACCGCCAGCCTGGTGGTGGGTGTGGCGGCCGCGCAGTCCAGCCAGTCCACCATCGTGATGACGGCAGTGGCCGGGCTGGTGGCGGGTGCCATGTCGATGGCAGCGGGTGAATATGTGTCGGTGCATTCGCAGGCCGATACCGAAAAGGCGGACCTGGACCGAGAGCGGGCCGAACTGGCCGCTGACCCGGCGGCCGAGGCGCGCGAACTGACCGCCATCTACGTCGCCCGAGGTCTGACCCCTGAGCTGGCTCAGCAGGTGTCGGCGCAACTCATGGCGCACGATGCGCTGGGCGCCCATGTGCGGGACGAGCTGCAGGTGTCCACGGCACTCGCTGCCCGTCCGGTGCAGGCGGCCCTGACTTCGGCGGCCAGCTTTGCGGTGGGGGCCGCACTGCCGCTGGCTGTTGCCGTGGTGTCGCCTGCCAGCAGCCTGCTGTATGCGGTGGCAGGTTCTGCACTGGTGTTTTTGGCATTGCTCGGGGCCTTGGCTGCACACACAGGCGGCGCGGGGATGACTGTGGGTGCCTGGCGTGTGACCTTTTGGGGGGCACTGGCCATGGCGATCACGGCGGGGGTAGGCGCTTGGTTTGGGGCGCCGGTGTGAGGAGCAGGAAGAGACCGCCAACGAACCAAAGCCTCAGCGCAAGCACCTTCCGCACTGGGCACGAGTATTTGAACTGAATAGTTGAGCCAAATCGGTCTGCAGCGCTAGTGAAATATGCGCTGACAGCTATTAAATCGTGAGCAGTCAGCCTTCGCCTGCCGCGCCCGTACGGGTACCCTGGCTGATGCGGACGGCACCGGCCAGCCGCTGTTGCACGGTGGTGCGCACTGCGGGTGGTGCGTCACGTAGTAGCGCCGGCCAGTCCGCCTGGGCCTGTTTGACCACATCGCGCAGCAGCGCCAGGTGCCGGGGCACCCGCAGCAGCCCGGCCGATTTCATCAGGCCTTCCATGTCGTCCCAGGTCAGTGCCCGCAGGGTTTTGTCGATGGCGCGGTTCACCGCGTATTGCTGGTCGGGCACGCCTTCAAAAAACGCGGCCACGCACACGGGGTCGTACACCGGAGCCAGTTGGGGCACGCGGCCGTCGGGGTAGACCAGGGCCCAGTTCTTCAGGTGCGCGTCGGTGTTGCCCATCAGGATGAAGGCCACCATGCGCGCCAGAAACTCGCGCGTGTCCTGCACGGGTTGGCGGCTCAGGCGGTTGAGCACGCGCAGCATGGTGGCCCAGTCCTGCAGCACGCCCTTGCCGTGCGACTTGCCGTATTTCTGGCGCGGCGTGTAGCCCAGCACCTGGTTGAACTCCTCCATGTGCACCCGGGCGCCGCCGCGCAGGTGGTCAAACCGCTGTACGGCCAATATTTCGTTGAAGAGCACGGCGTCGGGCAGGTCGGCCTCGGCGCGGGTGATGACTTGCACATCGGCGCAATGCAGGCCCAGCGCCTTGCACAGCTGGTAGCCCGTGTACTCGTTGGCCACCAAGTCGGGGTGGGCAGTGGTGGGCAGCTTCAGAATCACGCTGCCCGCCGCGCCCCGGCGGTGCACGGTGTAGCGGCGGCCGTCCTGCACTGCGCTGAACTTGGTCACCACGCCGGGCAGCGAGGCGGCGTCTTCCACCGGGAACTCCACAAACCCAGGCTCCAGCACATCCAGGCCCTGGGTGGTGTGCCAGTAGCGCACCACGTCCGGGATGCCGTCTTGCGCGGGCACGGGCTCCACCTCCAGCGCGCCCATCAGGTCGTGGCCTGCAGCGGCCAGCAGCTCGAACTCGTCATCGGGGCTGCAGCCACGCTCGCGCGCCAGCCGCTCGCGGTTGTGCCCTTCGGGCAGCAGGTTCTGGAAGTACACCGGCCAGCGCCCATCGGTGCGCACCAGCCGCGCATCGCGTGCTGATGCCAGGATCTGCTGCGTGGCCGCCTCGTCGGCACCCTGAAAGCTCAGCGACAGGGTGGGGCGCTGCGGGTTGCGGATGTAGCTCTCGTCAAACGACACCCGCAGGATGTCGCCGTATTGCGAGAGATAGCCAATGGCCTCACGACGGTTGGCTGTCGTACCTGACTCGCCCGCACTGCCGTCCGCCTGCGGAGGGCGATGCAGGTACAGGCGCAGGTAGCGGATGGAGGTGCTCATGGGGCTTGGGCCGGGCAGTGCGGTCGGGTGTCGCCAGGGTCAGCGGCGCAGGCTGTCCACGACCGAAGGGGGGGCATCCACCCCTTCGGGCTGGCCCAGAAACTTGCCGCCGGACTGAATGAACGCTTCCAGGCTGGGCCGCAGGCTGCTGGGTACGGCAATGATGTCCATGCCCAGCACCCGCGCCATTTCGGCCAGGGTGGAATAGCGGGGGTCCAGGTCGCCGCCTTCGGTGCGCTGCACCGTCATGCGGGAGAGGCCTGCGCGCTCGGCCAACTGGGCCTGGGTCATCTGGTGGGCTTTCCGGGCGGCGGCGAGAGCGGGGATGAGATCGTTTGGCATGATGCTATTTATACTCTTTTATGAATTAAAGAGTATTTATTTAATCATTATTTTAGGCCAGTCATTGTGCTGCCCGCGCTGACCGACCCGGCGCGCCGCCCCCTTCCGCTAGGGTGGTTTGCCATTCACATCTTTTGCATCACCCGGCATTTGGGGAACGTTGAACATCCCCAAAACTGTTTGCCCGCATGGGCGCCTGACTTGGCAGTGCGCAGAGCCATTGCGCTGCCGCACTGGGGGCACTTGCGCTCGGCGTTGGGGGCGTGGCGTTCTTTGAGCTGTTGCACATGCGCACTGTGCGTCGCCCGGGTCGGTGCCATGCGACCGGAGCGCAGTGCCAAAAGCAGGTCTTGCACCTGCTGGTCATCAAACACCGGTTGCGTGAACGACAAGATGAACCGTGCGCATCCGCCGCCGTAGGTCACGCTGGCAGGCATTTCGGTTTTGAAGGTGCTACCACCCACAAACACAATGACGGAATGCACCGTATCAGGCGGCACCTGCAGCATGGCCTCCAGCGCCTTGGTGTGCTTGTAGTTCTGGCGCAGCGGGTTCTGAAACTTGAAGGTGCGCTTGTAGATCTTCTGCGTCCACTCGGCCTGCCGCTCACTGCCAAAAATCCAGCCCTGCATGTTCTTGGTTTCTATGGCAAAGATGCCAAAGCGCGACACGATCACATGGTCGATTTGTGTGCTGCCGTCGGGCGTGGCCAAAGTGACGTTGTGCAGCGGGAAGTACACAGCTTTGTCCAGACGCAGCCAGAGCATGAAGCGAACGAACCACTCCCCAACGTGCCCCTTGGCCCACGGCGTGCGCAAGATCGACACCACCAGCATCAGCGGGACGAGCCACGACAGGGTGGACAACAGCATGTGGAAAACAGGTTGAAATGCGTTGCTCATGGTTCCTCTGGTGATGTGCGTTGTTGTAGGGGGGCGCTTAGGCTGGGCGCTGGGCGGGTTAGCCGCGCCAGGCTGCGCCACCCTCGGTAGCCACGGCCTGCGCCCGGCCCAGGGCCTCCAGCGTTTGTAGCAGCGTGGGCAGGCCCTTCTTCCACGGGCCACGGCCTTTGAAGCGGGCCTCGATGGCACTCAATGTGAGCGGTACGGGGCTGGCGACTAACGCATCGGCCACGGCGCGCACCTGTTCTGGCAGGGTGGCGGGCCAGGGGTGCTGGGTGGGCTTGGTTTGCTCTGGTTTTGATAGTGGTTTTTCACCATCGAGATCAGCCTCTGGTGCTTGCTCATCCTGCGGTAGCAGCTCTTGTTTTTGTAGTGAATTTTGCGGATTCTGAAAGTCGGGCCGCAGCCAGCGCACCCGGCCCTGGGCTTCTTCGGCCGCGCGCTGGGTGTTGAGCTGCACCAGGTGGGCCAGGATGTCGTCGGTGGTGGCGTTGGCGGGCAAGCCATAGGCGGCCAGCACGGCCGCGTCCAGCTCGTCGTGCAGCTCGCGCAGCACGCCCACCAGGCCCTGGGCGTGCTGGGTTTTCTCTTTGGCGGTGAGCGCGCGGCCTTCGCGCAGGGCGGCCAGCACGTTGTAGAGGCCGGTGAGGGTGAGGCCGGTGTTGCCGGATTCGGGCGTCAGCACGCGCTTACGGTGGGCGTCGATCTGCTCGGCGAGGTGGGCGATGTGGTCTCGGAGCTGCGGGGTCAGGCCGGTGTCTTCGTCGGGGAAGGGGAAGGTTTCGAAGCAGCGGGTTTTGTTGTAGCGCGGGTCGTTGCCGACGCCCAGCCGCGAACCTGTGGCCAGCGCCCATACGTTATGCAACCGGCTGGACAAGATACCGAGGGCTGCAGCGTCATTCATCGCGATGGCGATCAACATGTGGTCGGGAAGGATGCTGGCGTCCAGAAACTGGAAGGTGCGGTGTTTGGCGGTTTCGACGGTGGCGATATATCGAGGCAATCCTGCAAGAGCGCGGCGGATTTCTCCACGCGATCTGCCGTGAAGCCACCACTTCTCACGGAACTGCTGATCGCGATTTGCGTCACGCTCAGGCTTGACGCGCTCCAGCAGCCATTGGTAGACGCTGGGGTGGTGGGTGCGCAGTTGCTCTGCATTGAGACCAAAAGCATCGATTACGAGCGCGCCGCGTGGCTCGCCGGTGAGGTCGCGACCATTGCGATAAGGGCGAACTAAAGGTGAAGGGCCAAGCGCTTGCGCTTGCTCAGGTGTCACGATAAAACCGCTCCCAGCCAACATGACGCCGTTGCTAGACAGGCCTTCCAAAGCCCGCAGCGTTTGTGCCGCCGCCACGTTGGCGCCCACGCTCAAATCTGCGTAGATCAATCCACTGCGTTCGTGTAGTACCACTGCCATCTCACCGTGTTCCCCCGCTTGCTCGCTGGTCACGGTCATCAAGCGGCCTTCGCCAACGCTTGGGGCCAGCACCGTCATGGCAATGCGTACGGCTGCGCCATTGGCACCATCCACCCAGGGGTGGTCGGGAATTGCCATTTCCAGATGGGTGCCTTGTTCTAACGCGGCCTGTACCACGCGGCGGTTGAAAGTCTGGCGCAGGCTGTTGGTGGTAATCAAGCCCATGCGCCGCGTGTGGCCCGCAGCCACCTGGGCGGCGGCGTGGTGCCACCAGAACATCACAAAGTCGGCACTGTCTGGCACGTCGGCCCATGCGTTGCGCAGGGCTTGAACGTAGCCGTCGCCCAAGGCATCGCGCATGGCAGACTTACCAATAAACGGCGGGTTCCCCACAATGAAATCCGCCTGCGGCCACTGCGCCTGCCGGGCGCCCACGTAGCGCCATTGGGGCACCTGGGCGGCTTCGTCGGGCACTTGTTCGCCCGTCACAGGGTGGGTTTTGAACGTGCGGCCGTCCCAGCGGCTGAGCAACTGGCCGGCGTCGTCGTAGGCGAGTTCTTGCGCGTCCCAGGCCAGCACGGCGTCGCGGCATTCGATGTTGCCGTAGTTGTGCACCACGGGCTCGGCCACGGCGGCGTTGCCACGGGTGCGGATGTGCCACTGCAAATAACCAATCCACAGCACCAGTTCGGCCAGGGCGGCGGCGCGTTCGTTCAGCTCGATGCCGCGCAGTTGCTGCAGGGTGACGGTTTCGCCTTCAAAGCCGAGCTGGTCTTGCGTGTGGCCAAGGGCTTCAAGCTGGTTGACGACTTCGCCCTCCAGGCGCTTCAAGTGCTCCAGCGTCACGTACAAAAAGTTGGCGCTGCCACAGGCGGGGTCGAGCACGCGGGTGGTGCACAGCTGGTGGTGGAATTTTTTTACCTCGGCGCGGGCCTCGGCCAGCTTGGCTTCTGCCGCCTTGCCTTGCAGCGCGGCGGCTTCGTGCGCCAGCACCAGGGCGGCGGCCTGTGCGTTGGCCCAGTCGGCGCGCAGGGGCTCGATGACGGTGGGCAGCACCAGGCGCTCGACATAGGCGCGGGGTGTGTAGTGGGCGCCCAGGGCGTGGCGCTCGGTGGGGTCAAGGGCGCGCTCCAGCAGGGTGCCGAAGATGGCGGGCTCCACCTCGCGCCAGTTGCACTTTGCGGCGGCAATCAGCAAATCGACCTGCTCGGGCGTGAGCAGCAGGCTGTAGCCGTCTTCGCCTGCGCCTTTGAAGAGCTTGCCATTGAAGTGCAGCACGGGCTTGGCCAGCGCGGCGCTGAATCCGCCCCGATCCATGTCGGCCCACAGAATGCGCAGCATTTGCTGCAGCGTAGCGGGGTCGTTGCGGTGGGTTTGCAGCAGGCCCAGAAAGGCGCCTTTGGGCAGCAGTTCGACGTCTTCTGCAAACATGCTGAACAGGCAGCGGGTGAGGTAGGCTGCTACTGTTTCAGGAGCTGCTAGGGCATTATTGACTAGCGCATCCGGCTGATTTGGATTGAAATTTTTGGTAATGCCGTTGTGGGAGCCTTCCAGCGACTTGGCCAGCTGGGCTAGCAGCGCGGCCACGTCGCGGGTGACCTGGGCGCTGATGCGTGCGGGGTTGAGGCTGTCGGGGTCGGTCCAGATGCGGCGCAGGCGGTCTTGCACCTCGGGCTGGGCCAAGTCGGCCAGCTGCAGGCGGTGGCTGCGCGGGTCGGGGTAGGGGGTGTAGGTGCCGCCGGTTTTGCTGAATTCGGCATACACCTCGATCACGGTGCCCACATCCACCACCAGCACAAAGGGCGGGCGGCCCTCGGCGCCTGGCAGGGCGCGGGCATAGGCCTCGCCCTGGCTGCGGGCGCGCAGCAGGCCATCGTCAAAACCCTTGGTGTGGCTGCCGGCCTTGAGCTTTTTGGCTTCCAGCACAAAGTGGCCGCGCCGGTAGCAGTCAATGCGCCCGGCGCTGGTGCTGCCGTCGCCATGGGCAAACGTCACGGGCCGCTCGAACATGTAGTCCTGCTCGGGCGTGGGGTGGGGCTTGGTCACGCCCAGCAGCTCGCACAGGTCCATCACAAAGCTTTGCGCGGTGGCCAGCTCGCTGGCGGTGTTGTGTTGCCAGCGCTGGATGAATGCGTTTGCGGCGGCTGTGGTGGTGTCGGGGCTGGCAGAGGTCATGCGTAAAGGTGTGAGTGCCGTGACGGGATGCGCTGGGGAGTCTAACGAGGCGATGCGTGTTGTAACGCAGAGGTATGGGCACCTTGCAGCTGGGGTGAGGTAGCGGGGTTGAGCCCGGCAGCCCCGGTCTGTTGGGGCACATCAAAAACAATAGCTGGTAGCGCTTGTTTATCAAGCGCTAAGGGCCAAAACCACTGAAATTCCGCAGACCGGGACCTTCTGCTCCCAACGCATTTCATACCGATGGCGTTGGCAGCACCTGCGCCCTTTCTGCGCAAAACCGCAGCGCTTCCTGCACCAGCCACTCCCTCACCAGCTCCATCGCCGGGCTCGGGTGGGTGGTGGTCACAAACGAATAGGCCGCGCGCGATGGCACGCTGCGCCCCAGCAGCGGCACCAGGCGCCCGGCCTTCACGTCCTGCAGCACCAGCGCGGCGCGTCCCATGGCAATACCCTGGCCTGCGAGCGCGGCGCCCAGAGCGAGCTGCGACAGGTTGAACTGCTGGCCGCCCGCCCAGGGTGGGGGCGTGGCGCCCCTTTGCGCAAACCAGTGCTGCCATTCCTCATAGGTGTCTGCGCCGTCCCAGGCGCTGCCGTCGTGTAGCAGCCAGTCGCCGTGCAGATCCTCGGGCGTGGTGATGGGCGGGTAGCGGGCCAGGAATTCGGGGCTGGCCACGGGGATGAGCCATTCGTCGAGGAACACGGTGGCGTTCAGGTCGCGGTAGCCGCCCAGGTCAAAGCGCACGGCGGCCTCCACGCCGTCGCGCACCATGCGGGTGCGGTCCAGCGTGTGGAACTCGCCAAACACGCGCAGCCCGGTGTGCGGGTGTTGGCGAAAGAAGTCGCCCAGCCGGGGGGTGAGCCAGCTCATGGCAAACGAGGGGGAGCAGCTCAACGTGGCGGTGGCGGCCTCGGCCGGTTGGCGCATCTGGGCCAGGGTGCTTTCGATGGCGTCAAAACTCTCGCGCAGCACCACGGCCAGCCATTTGCCCTCGGGCGTAGGCACCAGCGCGCGCGGGGTGCGCAAGAAGAGGGGGCGGCGCAGCCAGTCTTCGAGCTGCTTGACCTGCTGGCTCACCGCCCCCTGGGTGATACACAGCTCGGCCGCCGCCTTGGTGAAGCTGCCGTGGCGGGCGGCTGCGTCAAAACTGCGCAGCCAGGCGAGCAGGGAGGGGGAGAGGCGAATATCCATTATTAATACTAATGTTTCGCTCAATATAAATGGTTTGTGATGGTGGCGTGACAGGCGAAGAATGAGGGCAACACTTTTCGAGACATAGCTGCCATGACGACTGCCGAGACCCAACCTGCCGTGGATGCCTTGCTGGCCGCCCGTTTGCGCAATGCCCAGCCTGCTTTGTGGACCAACGCAGCCCGGGAGGCGCAGCCTGCCGCAGCGATGTCCGCATTGGGCAGGACTATTAGTCTGGATGATACGAAAGCAGCGGCGGCGCGTTTGGCGCGTTTTGCCGGGCTGCTGGCCCAGGTGTTCCCCGAGCTGGCCGCAACAGGTGGCGTGGTGGAGTCGCCCCTGCTGCCCGCAGCCGCGCTGCAGCCCGCATTGGGCATGGCCGAGGGGCAAGGCCGACTGTTCATCAAGGCCGATCACAGCCTGCCCGTCGCCGGCTCCATCAAGGCCCGGGGTGGCATGCACGAGGTGCTGGAGTTCGCCGAGGAGCTGGCGTTGCAGCATGGGCTGGTGCAGCCCGGCGGTGACTACCGCGCGCTGGCGACGCCGCAGGCGCGCGAGGTGCTGGGCCGCTACCAGGTGGCGGTGGGCTCCACGGGCAACCTGGGCATGAGCATTGGCGTGGTGGCGTCGGCCCTGGGCTTTCAGGCCACGGTGCACATGTCGGCCGATGCCAAGGAATGGAAGAAAGAGCGTCTGCGAACGCGTGGTGTGTTGGTGGTGGAGCACGCGGGCGACTACGAGCGTGCCGTGGCCGCAGGCCGTGCCGAGGCGGCCAGCAACCCGTTGTGCCACTTTGTGGACGATGAGCAATCGTTTTCGCTGCTGCTGGGCTACAGCGCAGCGGCGCTGCACCTGCAAAAGCAACTGACCGAGCACGGCGTGCTGGTGGATGCCGAGCACCCGCTCATCGTCTACCTGCCGTGTGGTGTGGGCGGCGCGCCTGCGGGCATCACCTTTGGCCTGCGGCAAGTGCTGGGGCCGCATGTGCACTGTTTTTTTGCGGAGCCGGTGCAGTCGCCGTGCTTCATGGTGCAGATGATGGCCGATGCCACGCAAGGTGTGGGGCAGCACCCCTCGGTCTACGACTGGGGCCTGACCAACCGCACCGAGGCCGACGGCCTGGCCGTGCCGCGCGCCTCGCTGCTGGCGGCCGAGCTGATGCGGCCACTGCTGTCGGGCGTGTTCACTGTGGCTGACGACACCCTGTTTGCGCACCTGGTGCGGGTGCTGGACGCCTTGGGCGAGCGCATCGAGCCCTCGGCCGCCGCAGGCTTTAGCGGCCCGGCCATATTGACGGGCACCACCGCCGGGCAGGCCTGGCTGCGCAGCACGGGCATCGACGGGGTGTTGCATCAGGCCACCCACCTGGTGTGGACCACGGGCGGCCTGCTGGTACCCGATGCGCAGTACCAGGGCTTTGTGCAGCGCGCGCGGGCCGTGCTGGCTGCGCAGGCCTGATAGCTGAGCACCTTCATTTCTCTTTTTTCTTTTCACTTTTGTCTGGAGCCACGCCATGAACCGCAAGCAACTGCTTTTGTCTGTCGCCGTCTGTGCTGCCTTGGGGGCCGCTGCGTGGGCCCCGGCCATGGCGCAGGAGGCCGCCTTCCCCACCAAGCCGATCACGCTGGTGATTCCGTTCCCGCCCGGTGGTGCCACCGATGTGCTGGGGCGGTTGATCGGCAAAAAGCTGGGCGACAAGCTGGGCCAGAGCGTGGTGATTGACAACCGTGCGGGGGCAGGCACGGTGATTGGTGCGACGTCGGTGGCGCGGGCGGCGCCCGATGGCTACACGCTGCTCATGAGCTCGGGCACCACCTTCACCGTCAACCCCGCCGTGCGCGCCAAGCTGCCGTACGACCCGGTCAAAAGCTTTGAGCCCATCGGCATCACGGGCCGCACGGGGTTGATCTTGCTCGCCAACAAGGATGTGCCTGCCAACGACCTGAAGCAGTTTGTGGCCCTGGTGAAGGCGGCTCCCGACAAGTATTCGTATGGCTCGTTCGGCACGGGCACCACGTCGCAGTTTGCGGGCGAGATGTTCTTCCACGCAGCGGGCCTGAAGATCCAGCATGTGCCGTACAAAGGCAGTGCGCCCGCCATGACCGACCTGCTCGGCGGGCAGATCCCGTTCACCGTCGATACCGTGTCGGCCGCGCTGCCGCAGCTCAAGGACGGCAAGATCAAGGCCATTGCGGTGACCTCGGGCAAACGCTCGGCCCTGCTGCCCAAGGTGCCCACGCTGGCCGAGAGCGGTTACCCCGGCCTGGAGATGGACACCTGGCTGGCCATGGTGGCGCCGCGTGGGCTGCCACCGGCGGTGAAGTCGCGGCTTGAGCTGGCGCTGGCCCAGGTGGTGTCAGACCCCGAAACGCGTGACAAGATGATCGCTGTAGGGTTCGAGCCGTCCTATGCTTCGTCCAAGGTGTTGGCCGAGCTAATCGACAAGGAGCTGCCGCTGATGCGCGCCATTGCACAGCGTGCCGCCATCACCGCAGACTGAACCCGTGTGACCAGAACAAGGAGACAAGCCCGAGATGACCACAACAAGCCCTCAAGCCCTGGTTGAGCTGACCGCCAACGAACTGCGCCATCGCATCGGCACGCGCGAGATTTCGCCGGTGGAGTTGCTCGACGCCTGCATCGCCCGCATCGAGGCGGTGAACCCGCATGTAAATGCCGTCACCGCCACCTGCTACGACCGCGCCCGCACCGAGGCCAAGGCGGCCGAGCAGGCGGTGCTGCGCGGCGAACCGTTGGGCCTGCTGCATGGCCTGCCCATGGGCGTGAAGGACCTGGAGGCCACGGCGGGCCTGCTGACCACCTACGGATCGCAGATCTACCGCGAGCACATTCCGGCCGAGGACAACGTGCTGGTGGCACGCCTGCGCGCTGCTGGCGCCATCGTCACCGGCAAGACCAACATCCCCGAAATGGGTGCGGGCGCCAATTCGCGCAACACCGTGTGGGGTGCCACGGGCAACCCGTTCAACCCCAACCTGAACGCCGGGGGCTCGTCGGGCGGCTCGGCCGCTGCGCTGGCGTGCGACATGCTGCCGGTGTGCACGGGCTCGGACACGGGCGGGTCGCTGCGCATTCCGGCGTCCATTTGTGGTGTGGTGGGTTTCAGGCCCTCGCCCGGTGTGGTGCCCAGCTCGCGCAAGCTGCTGGGCTGGACGCCGATTTCGGTGGTTGGCCCCATGGGCCGCACGGTGGAAGAGGCCTGCCTGCAACTGGCCGCATCGGCGGGCATGTCGCCCGGCGACCCGCTGAGCTATCCGCTGGACCCGATGAGTTTCCTTCTGCCCGAAGCCGTGGACCTGAGCCGCCTGCGCGTGGCCACCACCGAGGACTTCGGCGCCTGCGCTGTGGACAACGGCATCCGCGCCGTGTTCCGCAACAAGGTGCAGGCCATGAAGCACCTGTTTGCGCGTTGCGACGCCATCGACATCGACCTTGGCGATGTGCACCGCTGCTTTGACGTGCTGCGCGCTGAGGCCTTTGTGGCGAGCACGCGCGAGGCCTACGAGCGCGACCCCGCCAGCCTGGGCCCCAACACCCGCGCCAACTACGAAATGGGCGCCGCCATGACGCTGCTGGACAGCGCCTGGGCGCAGGCAGAGCAGACACGCATCCTGGCGCGGTTCCAGAAGCTGTACGAGGATTACGACATCATCCTCGCGCCCACCACACCCGTGTCGCCGTTCGCCTGGACCGAGCTGTTCGCCAGCCACATCAACGGCGAGCCGCAGGCCAACTACTACCGCTGGCTGGCGCTGACCTACGTGACCACGCTGACCACCCACCCAGCGCTGAGCCTGCCGTGCGGGCTGGACGACGCTGGCATGCCGTTTGGCCTGCAGATCGTGGGCCGGTTCCGTGCTGACCGGCATACGCTGGGCGTGGGACATGCGCTGGAGCAGGCGTTCAAGGGAATCACCGGGCTGGCGCGGCCCCGGCCCGACATCGCCAAGCTGATGCAGACGCGTGCCGAACCTGCGCTGACCTCCATCGTGACCCTGGCACCCGACCCCCGTGACGCCCGCACCTTGCCGCGCGACGACCGTGCGGCATCGGCTGCGCAGGTATCCGCTGTTTGAGCAGGAGGCACAGATGCAAACCGTAGACACCATCGTGATCGGCGCAGGCATTGCCGGGGCCTCCGTGGCCTGGCAACTGGTACAGCCCGGCGCCGGAGGGCAGGGCGCCAGCGTGCTGCTGCTGGAGCGGGAATCGCAGCCCGGCTACCACACCACCGGCCGCTCGGCCGCGCTCTACATGGCGACCTATGGCACGCCCAACATCCAGGCGCTGACCCGGGCCAGCCGCGCGTTTTACGATGCGCCGCCGCCTGAGTTTGGCGCCGACCCCATCCTCTCGCCCCGGGGCGTGGTCTATGTGGCCGGGCCCGACCAGCTGGACTTGCTGAAACAAACCTACGAGGAAGCGCACGCCACCTCGCCCAATGTGCAGTGGGTGGGGCATGCCGAGCTGCTGGCGATGCTGCCTTGCATGAAGCCCGAGGCTGTGGCCGCAGGCATGAGCGAGCCCGAGGCGGCGGACATCGACGTGAACGCCCTGCACCAGGGCTACCTGCGCGGCCTGCGCCAGCGTGGCGGCCAGGTGCTGACCCACGCCGAGGTCACGGCCGTGCGTCGCGAAGGCACTGTGTGGCAGGTGACGCTGGCCGATGGGCGGGTGTTTGCCGCCCCCACCCTCGTCAACGCTGCGGGCGCCTGGGCCGATGTGGTGGCGGGCCTGGCAGGCGTGCCGCCGATCGGGCTGGAGCCACGCCGCCGCACGGCGTTCACCTTCCCCGTGCCAGAGGGCATGGACGCCACCCACTGGCCGGCCGTGATCGGCATCGACGAAAGCTTTTACTTCAAGCCCGATGCGGGGCAACTGCTGGGCTCACCGGCCAATGCGGACCCCACGCACCCGCACGATGTGGTACCCGAAGAGCTGGACGTGGCCACCGGGATCTATCACATCGAGGAAATGACCCGCTTCCAGATCCGCCGCCCGTCACACACCTGGGCCGGGCTGCGCTCGTTTGTGCCGGATGGCGACATGGTGATTGGCTGGGACAACCATGTGCCCGGCTTCTTCTGGCTGGCCGGGCAGGGCGGGTACGGGATTCAGAGCGCGGCGGGCGCCTCGTTGCTGGCGCGGCAGCTGCTGCGGGGCGAGCCGCTGGCCGACGAGCTGGTGCGCGAGGGCGTGGGGGTGGAAGGGCTGTCGCCCGCGCGTTTGCGCTAAGCCGCCAGGGCCGAGAGAGAGGGGGGGGCTCAGCCCCTCAGGCGAAGGTGTTGACGTTGGTCCCCAGCGTACCGCTGGTGGCCAGCTGAGGCTGCGGCATGGACTGCTGCATGGCGTCGATCATGGTGGCGGCCGACACGGCCTGCATGTCCAGCGCCTTTTTCAGCACCACCATGTTCAGGGCGTCGGACGTCTTGGCGCTGGCCAGGCTGTTAGCGGTGTTGACGATGCTGTTGGTCAGGGCGACGTCCATGGTGACTCCTTGGGGCAATGGTGGTTTATCGGCACTACAAAAGCGAGCTTGAGGGTTGTTACATGTGCAGGGGGCGGTGAAGCTGCGCTGTTCTGCGTTGCCTTAGTCCAGCGCAGGCACCCCCAGGGCCGGGCAGGCGGCCAAGTCGGAAGTGCGGGCGTTCGGCAACTGTCGGGCTGCGTCGCGCAAGGCGGTGCGCAGGCCTTCTTCCAGCGTGGGGTGGTAGAACGGCATGCCCAAAAGATCATGCACGGTCAGCTGCTGCTGCACGGCCAGGGCCAGCAGGTGGGCGAGGTGCTCGCCATCGGGGGCGCACAACTCGGCACCCAGCAGGCGACCACTCGTATGGTCGGCATAAACGCACAGGCGTCCCTGGTTGCGCTGCGCGGTGCGGGCGCGGCCCTGGTTTGCGTAGCTGGCGGTGCCAGTGATGGTGCTGTGCGGGTTCATGTCGGCCACGCGCGGCCCCACCACCGCCACGTTGGGGTCGGCGAACACGATGGAGAGCAAGCTGCGGCGCCGAAATCGCGTGGGCCTTGGGGCCAGGGCGTTCAGGCCTGCAATGTGGCCTTCATCGGCCGACTCGTGCAGCAACGGGGTGTGGGTGTTGGCGTCGCCCGCCAAAAACACCGGCAGGTCGCCAATCTGTTGGGTTTGCGGGTCTACGGTGGGCAAGCCGCGCGCATCCAGCGGCACGCCCAGCGTCTCGAGGCCCAGGTGTTCGATGTTGGGCACCCGGCCCATCGCGGCGATGACCTGGTCCACCACCACGCGGTTGGCGCCACTTGCCACCTCGATGCCTCCGGGCACCTCGCGCAACTGCGCCTCGGCGCCCATGTGCAGGACCATTTCTTGTTTCAGCAGAGCGGCCAGCTCGGCATTGAGCGTGGGATCGCTCAGGCCGGCCAGCGTGTGACCGGTGGTGAACGCCGCCACCTGCAAGCCCAGCCGTGCAAGGGATTGCGACAGCTCCACCCCGATCGGTCCCATGCCAATCACTGCAACGCGGGGGCCGAGACTGGGTTGCTCGAACAAGGTGTCGGTGGTGAGCATGCGGTCGCCAAACGCCAGCCATTCATCGGGCACGCGGGGGCGTGACCCCGTGGCGATGATGATGCTGCGTGTGGCGTAAGCCGTGCCGTCGATGTCCACCGCACGTGGCCCCAGCAGCGTTGCACGCCCTGACCTCTGAGCGCTGCCCAGCCCGTTGGTGGCCTGGGTGGCTCCTGCCACGAAGTCATCTCGCAGTGCGCGCACGCGCTGCAGCACGGCAGGCAGGTCGGCGGTCAGACCACTCGCGCCGCGCAGACCGAATTCTTCAAAGGTGTGGCGGCGGTGGAAGGCGTTGGCTGCCTCGATCAGCGCTTTGGACGGCATGCAGCCCACGCGCGCGCAGGTGGTGCCCCAGGGGCCTTCGTTCACGATGAGGTAGCGGTCGGTGCGCTTGCGCACTTCGCGCAAGGCGGCCAGGCCCGCCGTGCCGGCGCCGATGATGATGGTGTCGAGCGGTTGGGGCATGGGGCTCTTTCGGAGTCGGAAAAGCCGGAGTGTGTAGCGTGAACGGCCCCACCGCTGTAGGCATGCACGCCGTTTTACGAGGGCGCTGTGGGGGGCGCTTCCCAACCCTTTGTATGAAGGCGTAGCCCGGGGTCAGGCCTCGACATCCGACCAGCCCACGCGGCCTTGCCCATGGTCGTTGATGCGTTGCACAAAGGGCGCCGCTTGCGTTTGGGGCAGGCGCAGTTGCAAGGTGACCAGGGTGCCATGCTGAACGTCCACCAGTTCGGCACCTGCCGCCTCGATTTCTCGGCGCAGCAAGCCCTCCAGGGCATAGGGCACCTGGCATTGCAAGGTGGTCATGCGCTGCAGCGTGACCTTGGGGGCGGTGAGCAGCGCCTGGGCAATGGTGTCGGTGTAGGCGCGCACTAGGCCGCCCGCGCCCAGCTTGACCCCGCCAAAATAGCGCACCACAGTGGCCAGCACGCCTTCCAGGTCCTGGTGGCGCAGCACGTCCAGCATGGGGCGGCCAGCGGTGCCTCCGGGCTCTCCATCGTCCACCGCGGCAGACTGGCCGCCCGCCAGCAGGGCCCAGCAGATGTGGGCGGCGCCGGGGTGCTGCTTCCACAAGGCATCGACGGCGGCCTGGGCACTGGTGCGGTCGGCCATGGGTTGCACGCAGCCGATGAAGCGGCTTTTCTTGATGATGAGTTCGCTGTGCGCGGGGGCGGCCAGAGTCTGGGGCATGGGGCAGCGAGTGTACGGCGAGCATTTGGGGTGCCAGCCTGGGGCGGTGTGTGACGGAAGTCACAGTCCAGACCCTGAAGGGTATGACTCGGCACCAATCGCGTCGCGAATGTGCGTTCTGTCACACACACCTTAGGCGTGCGTTCCTACACTGGGGACTTGTCGCTGTAGCCTACGCTGCTGCTACGCATTTGAAAGCACCCGGGCCACCAGAAAAGGAGCCGCCATGTTTGCCACTTCGCTCTCTGCACCTTTGCCTACCTCCCTCGCCAGCCATCTGTTTGGCCGTTTCATTGCTCCCCCCGGCTCCTCGGCAGCGAGCCCTGGTGCGGTGGCATCGGCCGGCGCAATGCCCAGCCCGATGGACGAGCAGGACGACGAAGCGATGCCGGATTTGGCTCAGCGCGTGCGGGAAATTGGCGAGTGGTGATACGGCGCGTGTGTGATGTGACGAACCACGCAATGCACTGAGTGTTCACTCGGCGTTGTCTGCGCCGCATTTATCCTCCAGGTCGCGTGCCATGAGCACGCTGGTGTAGTTGGTCAAAGGGCGCCAGTCGCACTCGCCCACCACCCGGTAACCCCAAGATTCATACATTGCTATCAAAGCGGTAGCGGGCTGTGCAGTGTCCAAAGCCATCACCCGGGCTCCTGCCTTGCGTGCATAGTCCAGTGCGTAGGCGTGCAGTCGTTTGCCGTAGCCCCGGCCTTTGGCGTCGGGGGTGATGCAGAACTGGCACAGCGACCACACCGCAGGCTCGCGGTACAGCGGTACGGTGGACTCGGGTTGCTGCGGGCGCAGCGTGGCGGTGCCCACATAGTCGTGTCCATCCAGCATCACCAGCCCCGTGCCAGAAGCAAATCGCTTGGCCGTGTCTTCCACGGACTGGTGGGTGCCCCAGTAGCGCAGGCCCCGCTGTGCGTGGGGTGCGTAGGCGGAGTGGATGAGGGCGGTCAGCCGTGCCAAGTCATCGGCGGCTGTGACAGGGCGAATCAAAAGCGATTTGGACAAAGTCATCGAGATGCTCCGTGGCCTGGCGTTGACCACTGCCCGTTCAGCAGCGGGATGCGGGCCTTATTTCAAAGCTTCAGCTCCCAGGTTTCTCCCACCAACTGCTGACCAAAGCCTTCATAGGGCTCGGTCTTGACCAACTGAAAACCCCTTTGCGCATAGATACCGCGCGCCGCCGTCAGGCAACTGTTGGTCCACAGCACCATCTTTTTGTAACCTTTTGCACGCGCAAAGGCAATGCACTCGTCCGTCAGGCGGGCGCCCAGGCCGAGGCCGCGCGCTTTGGGGCTGAGGATCAGCATGCGCAACTGTGCCGTGGTGACGGATTTGCGCACCACAAACACCGAGCCCACCCGCTCGCCGTCCAGCTCGGCGATCCAGGCCTTCTCCCACGCGGGCTGAAACTTGCGCAGAAACTGCGCCGCGATGTCTGCCACCAAGGCCTCAAACCGGTTGTCCCAGCCGTACTCGCGCCAATAGATCTCGCCATGCTGCTGCACCACCCAGCCCATGTCGCCGGGCAGAGGGTCGCGCAGAACGGCGATGCGCGTGCCGTCCGCGGCGTTGGAGGGGGCGGACAGCAGGGTTTCGATCCGCTCCATGGCCTCCACCACCTCTTGGCGCCGCGCCGGGTGTAGGGGCGCGAGCAGTGCGGCGGCCTCGTCGCGCGAGCGCTGCTGCAGCGGCTCGAACACCTCGCGCCCGGCAGTGGTGAGCGTGACCAGGCTTTGTCGCGCGTCCTTGGTGCTGGCGTGGCGTTCTATCCACCCTGACTGCTCAAAACGCCGCAGTATCCGGCTCATGTACCCACCGTCCAGGCCGAGCTCCCGTGCGAGTTCGCTGGCCACAGGTGCCTCGCGGTGGGCCAGTTCATACAGCACGCGCACGTCGGTCAATGACAGCTTGCTGCCCAGGTACGGGTCCAGCACGCCAATGCGGCGGGTGATGAAGCGGTTGAAGCTGCGCACGGCCTTCACCGCGCTCGGGGGAACGGGGAGGGGGCTGGGAGGGGTGAGGGCAACGTTGCTCATGAATGCCTTTGTCAGTTAATTAATTGACAAAGGCAAGTATATGCTTGATGGTCATCAAACCTGTATCAGTGAGGGGCAAGGGCCACCAAGGGGACAAAAACCGTCTGCCAACGTAAAATCGCGGGTTATCCACCACAGACGCGCCCTACAAAGGCCCCCATCGCACCGGGGGCGGCCGCGACCCCCTTTGCATGAACGCCCCCGTTGACGTCTCCTTTTTTGCGCGCGCCGCAAAGCCCTTGACCAGCTACCGTCCGTACTGGGCCAAGCGCTTTGGCACGGCCCCGTTCCTGCCAATGAGCCGCGCCGAGATGGAGAAACTGGGCTGGGACAGCTGCGACATCATTCTGGTGACGGGCGACGCGTATGTGGACCACCCCAGCTTCGGCATGGCCGTGATCGGCCGCACGCTGGAGGCCCAGGGCTTCCGCGTGGGGATCATTGCCCAGCCCGACTGGCAAAGCGCAGAGCCTTTCAAGGTGCTGGGCAAGCCCAACCTGTTTTGGGGCGTGACGGCGGGCAACATGGATTCGATGATCAATCGGTACACCGCCGACCGGAAGATCCGCAGCGATGACGCCTACACCCCCGGCGACGTGGGCGGCAAGCGCCCCGACCGCGCAGCCATCGTCTACAGCCAGCGCTGCCGCGAGGCCTACAAGGAGGTGCCCATCATCCTGGGCGGCATTGAAGGCAGCCTGCGCCGCATTGCGCACTACGACTACTGGAGCGACAAGGTGCGCCGCTCCATCGTGGTGGATAGCAAGTGCGACCTGCTGCTGTACGGCAATGCCGAGCGTGCGCTGGTCGAGGTGGCCCACCGCATTGCTGCGCGCGAGCCGGTCGAGAAAATCACCGATGTGCGCGGCACGGCTTTTGTGCGCCGCCCGGACGACGAAAGCGGCAAGGGTTGGTTCGAGATCGACTCCACCACGGTGGACGAGCCCGGCCGTGTGGAAGCCCACATCAACCCCTACATGACCACCAGCGAGCAGGCCGCCGCGCAAGGCAGTACCTGCAGCAAAGACGGCGGAAGTGCTACTGATTCTGTAGCGGTTGCCGCAGATAGCACTAGCGCTACCGACCAAAACAGCTCTAATCCCGCCATCCAGCCGATCCAGTTCGTTCCCAACCCCGCGCTCAAGGTCAAGCTCAAGGTCCCTCCGCGCGAGAAGACCGTCATCCGCCTGCCCAGCTACGAGCAGGTGAAAAGCGATCCCGTGCTCTATGCCCACGCCAACCGTGTGCTGCATCTGGAGACCAACCCGGGCAACGCCCGCGCCTTGGTGCAAGCCCACGGTGAGGGCGCCACGGCGCGCGATGTGTGGATCAACCCGCCGCCCATCCCGCTGACCACGGCCGAGATGGACCATGTGTTCGATCTGCCCTACGCGCGTGGCCCGCACCCCAGCTACGCCGATGAGAACGGCAGCCACGACGGCGCGACGAAGATCCCGGCCTGGGAGATGATTCGTTTTTCGATCAACATCATGCGCGGCTGCTTTGGGGGCTGCACGTTCTGCTCCATCACCGAGCACGAGGGGCGCATCATCCAGAGCCGCTCCGAGGATTCGATCATTCAGGAGATCGAGGACATCCGCGACAAGGTCAAGGGCTTCACCGGCACCATCTCCGATCTGGGCGGCCCCACGGCCAACATGTACCGCCTGGGCTGTCGCTCGCCTGAGATCGAAGCCGCCTGTCGCAAGCCCAGCTGCGTGTACCCCGGCATCTGCCAGAACCTCACCACCGACCATGGTCCGCTGATCAAGATCTACCGCCGTGGCCGCGCATTGAAGGGCATCAAGAAGATCCTCATCGGCTCGGGCCTGCGCTACGACCTGGCTGTGAAGAGTCCTGAATACGTGAAGGAACTGGTGCAGCACCACGTGGGCGGCTACCTGAAGATCGCGCCCGAGCACACCGAGCAGGGCCCGCTCACCAAGATGATGAAGCCGGGCATCGGCAGCTATGACAAGTTCAAGCAGATGTTCGAGAAGTTCAGCGAAGAGGCGGGCAAGAAGCAGTTCCTGATCCCGTACTTCATCGCTGCGCACCCGGGCACGAGCGACGAGGACATGATGAACCTCGCCATCTGGCTCAAGAAGAACGGTTTCCGCGCTGACCAGGTGCAGACCTTCTACCCGAGCCCCATGGCCACGGCCACGGCCATGTACCACTCGGGCCGCAACACCCTCACCAAGGTGCGCCGCCAGATGCGCGACGAGGCCGAGGAATCGGTGGACATCGTGCGCGGCGAAAAGCGCCGCCGCCTGCACAAGGCCTTTTTGCGCTACCACGACCCGAACAATTGGCCGCTGCTGCGTGAGGCGCTCAAGGCCATGGGCCGGGCGGATTTGATCGGCAACGGCAAGCACCACTTGATCCCTACCTTCCAGCCCTTGACGGACGGCGGGTACCAGAGCGCGCGTCGCAAGAACTCCACGCCCACAGGCGCGAAGGCCGCAACGGCTGCACCCGTCAAGCAGGTCAAGCCCATGAAGCCCGGTCAACCGCAGAAGGGCCGCATCCTGACCCAGCACACCGGCTTGCCACCGCGCGTCACGGGCGCCGCCAAGCCGTCCGCACGCAAGCCGCGTTGAGATCGATGGCGGCAGCCGCAGCCCATTGACAGTGGGCGCGATGGATGAAACGCCGAAAGGCTCTCTGACAAGTCGCTAGCCGCTATGAACCGGCCCCTACGGCTGCAGTGCGATTTTGTGGAGCCTTAAGGACCCTCTGCACAAATCAGCGCGCCGTGTGCATCAGCGGGCTCGGGCGGTCTGCCGCGTTGCAAATACTCGCAATAGCTACGGCTATTGCTGCGTTTTGCGCCTTGCAGCCCCTCCCGATCCGCTGCGCCCACTTGCCGCTTGATTCGTGCAGAGGGTCCTTAACCCTCTGCCGCGTGGGTGCCCACCACCACCGACTGCGGGCCAGCGCTGGCGGGCTGCGAGATCAGGTCTTCGATGATGAAGGTGCGGTAGTAGAACGCCGTGACTGCACCTTCGGGCGCAATGGCGTTCACCACGCTGTCGGCCTCGTCTTTGTCCGCCATGGCGATCAGCAGGCCGTGGTGCCCGGTGCCCGCCAGGTCGGCAATGCGCCGCACCATGTCGCCTTCGGCCCCCACGGAGGGGAGTGGCGCATCTGCCGTACCCAGCGTGTGCACAATTTCTTGCAGGATGACCTCGGGGCTGGCGTACGCAATATCGCCCTGGTGGCTTACTGCCTGCAGCGCGAGCGCTGCCTGGCGCGTGCAGTCTTCATCGGGAAACAGTGCGAACACCTGGCCGGTGGGGTAAAAGATGCCGCCCATGTTGGTCATGGACGAATCAAGGACGAAGGGTTTCATGGACATCTCCCAAGGTGTTTCAGACCTTGGGATTGAAACCGGGTGCCTGTGAACACTGTGTAGGTCTGCGGGCTGTCTTTGCGTCAGCCTGCGGTGCGCTGTTGTAGATCAGGGCTTGCTGATGTGCAAAAAGTGCCTGTTGCGCTAGTACTTCATGGTCTCTTTGCTATCAAATTTGATAGCAACGGCGGCACTACAAGCCACGCAACCATCCGCCCAGCCAAGCGACCACGGCCGCGCAGTGCAACACCACGGTGGCCCAATACACCGCGCGGAACTCCGTCTTGCGCGATTTGTGCCGCAGCCATTGCTGGGCAAACCACGCGCCCGGCCAGCCGCCCGCCAGGCTCAGCAGGTGCAGATGGCTCTCTTTGGTGCGCCACTGGCCGTTTTGCGCGGCGCTTTTGTCCATGGCGTAGACCAGAAAGGTCAGGAGGTTGACGCCTATGGCGGCGCCCAGCGCCCACCAGGGGAGCCGGCCTGCCCAGAGGCCCCAGGCCAGCAGCCCCGCCCAGCCCAGCATCAGCAGGTGTATCAGCGCCGAGCCGGTGGGAGTGGTCGGTTCGATGACCGCCACAGGGCGCCTGCGCCTGGCGGCCGGAGGTTGCCCCGCCCGTTGCACCAGCGCGCGCCGCGTGGGGTGCGCAGGGGGCGGCGGCGTCGGTGCCGTGCTGCGGGGCTGGAGCCCGCCACCCGCGTGTGCAGTGGGCAACACCGCCATGGCCCGGGGCCCTTTTCCGCCGACATGAATCTCCTCGTACACCACGGCGAGCCCTTCGCGGGGCGGGGTGGTACCCCGGTAGTCCCGCACATGAAAGAACACATCGGCGGACGTGTCAGGGCTGCGGATAAAGCCGAAGGCGCGGCTGGCGTCCCAGCGGACGACGGTGCCTTGTTTTTGCATCGGTCAGGAAATGCTTTCAGGCCAGGGTGTGCAAAGGAATGTCTTGCGCCACCGCCAAAGCATCAAGCTGCGCGCGGGTCTGTGTGCGCAAGAACGCCGCCACGGCCGCGTGGGTGGCGGGGGCGCGCAGCACCTGCGGGTCGCCCGTAGCAGGCAGACCTGCAGCAGCGCACAGGCTGGCGGCAAAGTGCGGCTCCAGCGCAGCCACGGCCACGCGGCCGTCGGCGCAGGGGTAGATGCGGTAGCCTGCGTGGTGGCCGCCCACGTCACCGTCGGGCGTGGTCAGGCCCCAGTGGCGCGGTTGGGCCAGCCAGGCGGCGGCGTCGGCCAGGGCCACTTCGATGCACACGCCGCTGCCGGTGTGGGCGCGCTCCAGCAGGGCCTGCAGCACGGCTTCGCTGGCCATCAGGGCGCCGCCCATGTCGGCGTAGAGCGTGGGGGGCATCTCGGTGCCCGTCACGAGGCCGGCATCGGCCAGATAGGTGAGGTCATGGCCCGGTTCTTCGGCCCGCTCTGCCGCGGCGCCCACGATGCGCACCAGCGACAGGCGCGGGTATTTGGCCTGCAACGCGTCCCAGCCTAAGCCGAGCTTGGTGAGCGCCGAGGGGCGGAAGGAGGTGATCAGCACATCGGTGCGAGCCAGCTCGTCATGCAACGCGGCCTGGCCTTCGGGCGTCTTGAGGTGGGCATGCACCACGCGCACGCCATCGTGCAGCGTGGCATAGGCTGCGGGGCTGTAGATGCCCATGGGGTCGGCGCTGGGATAGCCAGGCGCGGGAGGAGGTTCGAGCTTGGTGCATTCGGCCCCCATGCGCGCGCAGCGCATCAGGGCGGCGGGGCCGGGCAGGTTGAGCGCAAGGCTCAGAACACGGGTGTTGCGCAGGGGCTGGGGCAGGGCGGTGGGCATGGGTGGGAGGTTGTCTCGGGTTGTGATTTTTGGAAGGAGAGGACGGCGCCGGAACTTCATGGTGCGCCCCGGCTCACTCCCTGCGTTATACATAATTTGTTACGCTCCCTGATCCATGCAACGCAGAACCTCTTTGGCCGCCCTCACAGGCCTGGCCGCCTTTCCGGGAGCCTTCATGACCACGTCCCTGAGCAGTGCTGCCACGGCGCCCGCGCTGCAGGCGCTCAAGCCTTCGCCCCGCATGCCGGTGATGTTTGTGGGCCATGGCAGCCCCATGAACGCCATCGAGGACAACGCCTGGCGCCGCAGCTGGCAGGCCATGGGCGCGGAGCTGATGGCGCGCGCGGTGCAGCCACAGCTCATCCTGTGCGTGTCGGCCCACTGGCTCACGCGCGGTGGCTGGCAGCTGACGGGCATGGCCAACCCCAAAACCATCCACGACTTTGGCGGCTTCCCCCAGGCGCTGTTTGACCAGCAGTACCCTGTGCCGGGTGCCCCGGCGGTGGCACGCAGCCTGGCCAAGGAGCTGAAATCCCCGGCCACGGGCGCTGCGCTGGGTGTGGACGAGGGCGAATGGGGCCTGGATCATGGCACCTGGTCGGTGCTCAAGCCCATGTTCCCGCATGCGCGCATCCCGGTGATGCAACTCAGCATGGACTACAGCCGCGCCCCGGCCGAGCACTATGCGCTGGGCCAGCAGCTCAAGGCCTTGCGCGAGCGGGGCGTGCTGATTGTGGGCAGCGGCAACATCGTGCACAACCTGCGCGCATCCCGGCGTGACTCGGCCGCCAACGAAGCGTATGACTGGGCCACCGAGTTCGACACCGTGGTGCAGGAGCAGATCAAAAAGGGCCAGCTGGGCGCCTTGCAGGACTTCCAGAAGCTGGGAGCCGTGGCCCAGCAGGCGCACCCCACTTATGAGCACTATCTGCCGCTGCTCTACGCAGCCGGGGCCGTCTTGCCCAGCGAGATGCCACGCTTCTTCAACACGGGCTACCAGTCAGCATCGATCTCGATGCGGTCGGTGCTGTGGGGCTGATCATCGCGCTCTGAGGTTGATTGCTTCTCTTTTGATAGCTGTCAGCGCATGTGTTTCTAGCGCTTGAGGCCAAAAACGCTTGAAATCGCCGCGTCGTAGTTGTGAAACGCCCCTCAGGCCGCCACGTGACCTGAGGTCTGGATCGTCAGCCACGGCCAGCGCTCTCGGTAGCTTTGTGCCTTGGCCTCAAACAACGGCAAGTGCGGGCAGGTCGGGTTAGGTTTGAGCAGCCCGGCATACAGCTCTTCCAGTCCATACGGTGCGTACAGCGTGGGCTGAGCAACTCCAGGGTTACTAGCTGGTCGCAGACCCACGCAGGTGCAAGGCACCAGAAAACGCTCGATCCCGTTACGGGCGGACTGCAATGGCGCATACGGATAGCCAAACCAGCGCTCGTACCAAAGGTGCACCCGGGCCTGGTTCTTGGCTTCGACGGTGATCGGCAGGTCGGCGAAGAGTGCGGTGGCGCGGGCTTGCACTGCCTGCTCGCCCGATTCGGACAAGTCCGACGCATCGAAATAAAACAGGTCGTAGTCCTTGATGTGCGCCGTGGGCGCCAGACCAGAGCGCAGGTTCCACACCGTCTGGAACAGGCAGCCAGCCACCAGCCACGCATCGGGCAGGCCCAGAAACGGCAAACGCTCCAGAAGGGCCGCGTTGTGCGGGTTCTGGAGCGCTTCGCTCACAAAGCGGCGCGTGAGCGCCGCCTGCTCATCGTGCTCAGACAACCTTGGCGATCGCCTGGCAGACGTAGTCGATGTTCTTGCTGTTCAGGGCAGCGACGCACATGCGGCCGGTGTCCGTGCCGTACACGCCGAACTCATTGCGCAGGCGCACCATCTGGTCCTTGGACAGGCCGGAGTAGCTGAACATGCCGATCTGGGTGGTGATGAAGCTCATGTCCTGCTTCACACCGGCGGCCTTCAGGCCATCGACCAGCTTCTGGCGCATGGCCTTGATGCGCACGCGCATTTCGGCCAGTTCCTTTTCCCACATCGCGCGCAGCTCGGGGTTGTTCAGCACGGCAGCCACCACCGCACCGCCGTGTGTGGGAGGGTTGGAGTAGTTGGTGCGGATCACGATCTTGAGCTGGGACAGCACGCGGCTGGCCTCTTCCTTGTCGGCGCACAGCACCGACAGGCCGCCCACGCGCTCGCCGTACAGGCTGAAGCTCTTGGAGAACGAGGTGGACACGAAGAAGTTCAGGCCAGCGGCCACGAACTTCTGGATGACGGCGCCGTCTTCGGCGATGCCGTGGCCGAAGCCCTGGTAGGCCATGTCCAGGAAGGGCGTCAGGCCCTTGGCCTTGACAGCAGCGATGACCTGGTCCCACTGCTCGGGGGTGATGTCATAGCCGGTGGGGTTGTGGCAGCAGGCATGCAGCACGACGATGGTGCCGGGAGCGGCCGCGTTCAGGCTGGCCAGAAAACCTTCAAAGTTCACGCCGCGCTTTTCAGCGTCGTAGTACGCGTAGGTGTCGACTTCGAAACCGGCGTTGGTGAACAGCGCGCGGTGGTTTTCCCAGCTGGGGTCGGAGATCAGCACCTTGGCGTTGGGGCTGACCTTCTTCAAGAAGTCGGCGCCGATCTTCAGGCCGCCAGTGCCGCCGATGGCCTGCACGGTGGCCACGCGGCCGGACTTCACGGGTTCGCTGTCGGCGCCGAACACCAGGCTCTTGACGGCGTTGTCGTAGGCCACGATGCCGTCAATGGGCAAGTAGCCACGGGCCGTGGGCTTTTCCATCATGGTCTTTTCAGCGGCCTGCACGCACTGCAGCAGGGGCAGCTTGCCGTTGTCGTCGAAATAAACGCCGACGCCCAGGTTGACCTTGTTGGGGTTGGTGTCGGCGTTGAATTGCTCGTTGAGGCCCAGGATGGGGTCGCGGGGGGCCATTTCGACGGCGGTGAACAGAGACATGAAAATCCTTGAAAGGTTGTCAGTAGCGAAGAATCCGGGCGTGGTGTACTGTGCCGGGTTCCGCCGATTTTAACGGGCGGCCTGCTCCACCCGTTGACCACGCCCCATGCCAGATATCACCGAAGTCATAACTGAAAAGCAAGACGGCGAGTTCGTCCGCTTCCCTGATTCCCCCTTCGAACTGTTCCAGCCCTATCCCCCCGCAGGCGACCAGCCCGAGGCCATTGCCAAGCTGGTGGAGGGCCTGCATGACGGCGAAACCTTCCAGACCTTGCTGGGCGTGACAGGCTCGGGTAAGACCTTCACCATGGCCAACGTGATCGCGCGCATGGGCCGCCCGGCCATCATCTTTGCGCCCAACAAGACGCTGGCCGCCCAGCTGTACAGCGAATTCCGCGAGTTCTTTCCCAAGAACGCCGTGGAGTATTTCGTGAGCTACTACGACTACTACCAGCCCGAGGCCTATGTGCCGCAGCGCGACCTGTTCATCGAGAAGGACAGCGCGATCAACGAGCACATCGAGCAGATGCGGCTGTCGTGCACCAAAAGCCTGATGGAGCGGCGCGATGTGGTGATCGTGGCCACCGTGTCGGCCATCTACGGCATTGGCGAGCCCGAGAGCTACCACCGCATGGTGATGACGCTGCGGGTGGGCGACAAGGTGGGGCAGCGCGATGTGATTGCCCAGCTGATCCGCATGCAGTACCAGCGCAACGAGGCGGATTTCAGCCGGGGCAAGTTCCGTGTGCGCGGCGACACCATCGATGTGTTCCCGGCCGAACACTCGGAGCTGGCGATCCGCATCGAGCTGTTTGATGACGAGATCGAGAGCCTGCAGCTGTTCGACCCGCTCACCGGCCGCGTGAAGCAGAAGATTCCGCGCTTTACGGTGTACCCCAGCAGCCACTATGTGACGCCACGCGACAAGGTGCTGGCCGCCGTCGAAACCATCAAGCTGGAACTGGCCGAGCGCCTGCAGCAACTGGTGGCCGACGGCAAGCTGGTGGAGGCTCAGCGGTTGGAGCAGCGCACGCGGTTTGATCTGGAAATGCTCAGCGAGGTGGGCCACTGCAAGGGCATCGAGAACTACACGCGCCACCTGTCGGGCGCCGCGCCGGGCGATCCGCCCAGCACGCTGACGGACTACATGCCCAAGGACGCGCTCATGTTCCTGGACGAGAGCCACCAGATGATCGGCCAGCTGAGCGCCATGTACAACGGCGACCGTGCGCGCAAGACCACGCTGGTGGAGTACGGCTTTCGGCTACCGTCGGCACTGGATAACCGGCCGCTCAAGTTCGAGGAGTTTGAGCAGCGCATGCGGCAGGTGATCTTCGTCTCGGCCACGCCCGCCGACTACGAGAAGACCCATTCAGGGCAGGTAGTGGACCAGGTGGTGCGCCCCACGGGCCTGGTGGACCCGGTGGTGGAGGTGCGCCCCGCCACCCATCAAGTGGATGATGTGCTGCAAGAAATACGCATTCGGGTTGAAAAGCACGAGCGCGTACTCATTACCACGCTGACCAAGCGCATGGCCGAGCAGCTGACCGACTACCTCACGGACAACGGCGTGAAGGTGCGCTACCTGCACAGCGATGTGGATACCGTGGAACGCGTGGAGATCATCCGGGACCTGCGGCTGGGCGCGTTTGACGTGCTGGTGGGCATCAACCTGCTGCGTGAAGGGTTGGACATCCCCGAGGTGTCGCTGGTAGCGATCCTGGACGCCGACAAGGAAGGCTTTTTGCGCGCAGAGCGCAGCCTGATCCAGACCATTGGCCGTGCTGCGCGCAACTTGAACGGCCATGCCATCCTGTACGCCGACCGCATTACTGACTCCATGAAAAAAGCCATGGGCGAGACGGAACGCCGGCGCATCAAGCAGATCGCATACAACGAGGCCAACGGGATCACGCCGCGCAGCATTGTCAAGCGGGTAAGAGACCTGATTGACGGCGTGTACAGCGAAAAAGCGGGCAAGGATGCCGAGCGCTTGGAGCAGGAAGCCCTGCAGCGCGCGCAGGTGGAGGACATGTCCGAGAAGGACGTGGCGCGCGAGATCAAGCGCCTGGAAAAGCTCATGCTGGAACATGCGCGCAACCTGGAGTTCGAGCAGGCCGCCCGGGTGCGCGACCAGCTGACGCGGCTCAAGGACCAAGCGTTTGGAGCCCACGGCAGCGATTCCGTAGCCTTGTAGAAAAAGGATTGCGGCTGGGTGTGTGATGAGAAATTACTATTGAGTCGATTAATAACTATTTGGTTTTTTAATCCGACAGAATCAATAGGGATTTGTGCTATACTCGCACAAAACACTCAACAAAACAGCCCAACGATGAAGGGCTCCGTGGCAGGTGACTGTGCGGAGTAAGGGGCGGAGACGGTGCCACGCTGGCAAACAGTCAGCGCTGGCGGTTTCTTCAACGAACAAGCCTTAGCACAAGGAGCTTGCGATGCGTCTCACAACCAAAGGCCGTTTTGCGGTCACCGCCATGATTGACCTGGCCCTGCGCCAGAACAACGGCCCCGTCACGCTGGCTGCCATCAGCCAGCGCCAGCAGATTTCGCTGTCGTATCTGGAGCAACTCTTTGGCAAGCTGCGCCGCCATGAGCTGGTGGAATCCACCCGTGGCCCCGGCGGCGGCTACACGTTGGCCCGCAAGGCGGGTGACATCACCGTAGCAGACATCATCGTGTCGGTGGATGAGCCCATCGACGCCACTCAATGCGGTGGCAAGGAAAACTGCCTGGGTGAAGCCGGTCGTTGCATGACGCACGAGCTGTGGGCTTCGCTGAACCAGCGCATGGTCGAATTCCTGGATTCCGTCACCCTGCAAAAGCTGGTGGACGAGCAGCTCGCCAAGGGCGTGCAGATCGAAGACAAGCCCGTGGTGCGCCGTGCCATCTCCACCACCCCGGTGGTTAAACCCATTCGCGTGAATGCCCCGAACTCGGTGTTTGCGCTTGGCAACGTCTTCGCTAAATCCTGACTCCTGATGCGTGGTGCTGGCCCTGGGGTCGGCACTGCCCTGACCGCGTTTTATTCGTTTTCTTGTTTGTTCTGCCTCTTCTGTTTGCCAGCCAGAACCTTTTACTGAGCCAGCCATGGACATGACCCCGCACTTTCCCATTTACCTCGACTATGGCGCCACGACCCCGGTAGACCCCCGCGTGGTGGACGCCATGATTCCCTGGTTGCGTGAGCACTTTGGCAACCCGGCATCGCGTAGCCACGCCTGGGGCTGGGAGGCCGAAGAGGCGGTGGAAAAAGCGCGTGTGCAGGTGGCAGACCTGATCGGTGCCGATCCCCGCGAAATCGTGTGGACCAGTGGTGCGACCGAGTCGATCAATTTGGCCCTGAAGGGCGCCGCGCATTTCTACAAAGGCAAGGGCAAGCACCTCATCACGCTCAAGACCGAGCACAAGGCCGTGCTGGACACCATGCGCGAGCTGGAGCGCCAGGGCTTTGAAGCCACTTACCTGGACGTGCAGGAAGACGGCTTGGTCAACATGGACGCGCTCAAGGCGGCCATCCGTCCCGACACCGTGCTGATCAGCATCCTCTTCGTGAACAACGAAATCGGTGTGATCCAGGACATCCCTGCCATTGGCGCGCTGTGCCGCGAAAAGGGCATCCTGCTGCATGTGGATGCTGCCCAGGCCACGGGTCGTGTCGAGATCGACATGAACGTGCTGCCCATCGACCTGATGAGCATGACCGCCCACAAGACCTATGGCCCCAAGGGCATTGGTGCACTGTATGTGCGCCGCAAGCCCCGCGTGCGCCTGGAAGCCCAGATGCACGGTGGCGGTCACGAGCGCGGCATGCGTTCGGGCACCTTGCCCACGCACCAGATCGTGGGCATGGGCGAGGCCTTCCGCATTGCCAAGGAAGAAATGGCAGAGAGCAATGCCAAGGCCAAGGCCTTGCAGCAGCGCCTGCTCGACGGCCTCAAGGATATCGAACAGGTCTACATCAACGGCAGCCTGGAGCGCCGTGTGCCGCAGAACCTGAACATGAGTTTCAACTTCGTCGAAGGCGAATCGCTCATCATGGGCATCAAAGGCCTGGCGGTGTCGTCGGGCTCGGCCTGCACCTCCGCCAGCCTGGAGCCCAGCTATGTGCTGCGCGCTTTGGGCCGCAGCGATGAGCTGGCGCACAGCAGCCTGCGCATGACCATCGGCCGTTTCACGACCGAAGAAGAGATCGACTACGCCATCTCCACCATCCGCGAGAACGTGGCCCGCCTGCGCGAGCTGAGCCCGCTGTGGGAGATGTACAAGGACGGCATCGACATCAGCACCATCCAATGGGCTGCTCACTGATTCCGCACAAATTCTGGACGTATTGAAGAGGTACACATCATGGCTTACTCAGACAAAGTGGTTGACCATTACGAAAACCCTCGCAACGTGGGTTCGTTCGACAAGGGTGACGATTCGGTGGGCACCGGCATGGTGGGCGCGCCCGCCTGCGGCGACGTGATGAAGCTGCAGATCAAGGTGAATCCTGAAACTGGCGTGATCGAAGACGCCCGCTTCAAGACCTACGGCTGCGGCTCGGCCATTGCCTCGTCGTCGCTGGTGACCGAGTGGGTCAAGGGCAAGACGCTGGACGAAGCTGCAGCGCTCAAGAACAGCGAGATCGCCGAAGAACTGGCTTTGCCGCCCGTCAAGATCCACTGCTCCATCCTGGCCGAAGATGCGATCAAGGCTGCCGTGCTGGACTACAAGACCAAGCACGCCGCCACGACCACCGCCGCCTGATTGTTTGACAGATAGATCGAGAGACATGGCCATTACGCTGACCGAAGCCGCCGCCCGGCACGTCAACCGCTACCTGACCCGTCGGGGCAAGGGGTTGGGCGTGCGCCTGGGAGTCAAGACGACAGGCTGCTCAGGGCTTGCCTACAAGCTCGAATATGTGGACGAGAGCGAGCCTGAGGACATCGTGTTCGAGAACCACGGTGTCAAGGTGCTGATCGACCCCAAGAGCCTGGCCTACATTGACGGCACTGAGCTGGACTTCGTGCGTGAAGGCCTGAACGAAGGTTTCAAGTTCAACAACCCCAACGAGCGGGACCGCTGCGGTTGTGGGGAGAGCTTCCGCGTCTGAGCGCCCTTCGTTGATGTCACACCAAACCGCCAACGCGCTCTGTGCTGGCGGTTTTTTCTTGGATTTCTCTCTCGCCCCTGCGCATGAACCTGCAATCTGACGACTTCGAACTGTTTGGCCTCGCGCGCCGCTTTGCGCAGGAGCGCAGCGCCATCGACGCGCGCTGGAAGGAGCTGCAGCGCGAGGCCCACCCCGACAAGTTTGCCGCGCAGGGCGCTGCGGCGCAGCGTGTGGCCATGCAATGGTCGGCACGCATCAACGAGGCGTACCAGCGCTTGAAGGACCCGATGCGCCGCGCCGCCTATCTGTGCGAACTGCACGGTGCGCCCATCCGTGCCGAAGACAACACTGCCATGCCCGCTGCCTTTCTGATGCAGCAAATGGAGTGGCGCGAGGCGCTGGAGGATGCCCGCGCAGACAGCGAGCTGGACGCGTTAGATGATGAGGTGGCGCAAGCCCGCCGTGCCGCGCTGGCGCAGTGCGAGCAACTCATCGACCAGCAGCAGGACTATGCAGGCGCAGCCCGCCAGGTCAGAGCCCTCATGTTCATTGCGCGATTTGCCGACGATATTGAGCGTCGCCGAGAGCAACTGGGACAATAGGGCGGTTTTGCATTCCCAAAGGGCCCCCTCGCGTGTTGATGCGATGGCGGGCTCCACCACGTAGAGATCCGAAATTTCATGGCGCTTCTGCAGATTTCCGAACCTGGCCAATCCCCTGACCCGCACCAGCGGCGCATTGCAGTGGGGATTGACCTGGGCACCACCCATTCTTTGGTCGCAGCGGTGCGCAATGGGGTGTCCGAATGCCTCCCCGATGCCCAGGGTCGGGTGCTGCTGCCCTCGGTGGTGCGCTACCTCGCCAACGGCGGGCGTCAGATCGGTTATGACGCCGTGGCGGCGCAAGCCCAGGATGCACGCAACACCATCGCCTCGGCCAAACGCTTCATGGGGCGTGGCCTTAAAGACGTGGCTGAGGCAGGAAAGTTGCCGTACGACTTTGTGGTCGCCAACGATGCCGGCGCGGGCGGCATGGTCAGTCTCGCCACGGTGGATGGCAACAAGTCGCCCGTCGAGATCAGCGCCGAGATCCTCGCCACGCTGCGCTACCGGGCCGAAGATACCTTCAATGACGATCTCTACGGCGCCGTGATCACCGTGCCCGCGTACTTTGACGACGCCCAGCGCCAGGCTACCAAGGATGCGGCCAAGCTCGCGGGCATCAACCTGCTGCGTCTCATCAACGAGCCCACGGCGGCAGCGATTGCCTATGGCCTGGACAACGCCAGCGAGGGCGTCTACGCTGTGTATGACCTGGGTGGGGGGACGTTTGATATTTCCATCCTGCGCCTGACGAAGGGCGTGTTCGAGGTGATCGCCACGGGCGGCGACTCTGCCCTCGGGGGCGATGACTACGACGCCGCGCTGGCAGAGTGGGTACTGCAACAGGTGGGGCAACAGGCGGTCACGCCGGCCGACAAGTCGGCCGTGCGCATGGCGGCGCGCCAATGCAAAGAGGCGCTGACTGCTACTGATTTGGTAGCGTTCAAGGCAGATTTATCTAGCGCTTCCGTGCAGTTTGACGTCAAACGCTCGGATTTTTATGCCGTGACCGCCGATCTGACTGCCCGCTCCATGGCGGCTGTGCGCCGTGCCCTGCGCGATGCGCATCTGACGCGCGACGAGGTGCAGGGTGTGGTCATGGTGGGCGGCTCCACCCGCATGCCCCAGGTGCAGCGGGCCGTGGCAGAGTTCTTCGGCAAGGAGCCTTTGACCAATCTGAACCCAGACGAAGTGGTGGCCTTGGGCGCCGCCATCCAAGCCAACCAGCTGGCAGGTAACAACACCGCAGGCGATCTGCTGCTGCTGGATGTGATTCCGCTGTCGTTGGGCATCGAGACCATGGGCGGCTTGGTGGAGCGCATCGTCTCGCGCAACGAGACCATCCCCACCGCCAAGGCGCAGGACTTCACCACCTACAAGGACGGACAGACTGCTTTGGCCATCCATGTGGTGCAGGGCGAGCGTGACTTGGTGCAGGACTGCCGCAGCCTGGCGCGCTTTGAGTTGCGTGGCATTCCCCCCATGGCGGCAGGTGCTGCGCGCATCCGTGTGACCTTCACCGTCGATGCCGATGGCCTGCTGAGCGTGGCCGCCAAGGAGCAGGGCAGTGGGGTGGAGGCTCGCATTGATGTGAAACCGTCGTATGGCCTCACGGACGACGAGATCGCGCGCATGCTGCAAGACGGCTTTGCCACGGCCGCGCAGGACATGAAGGCCCGTGCCGTGGTCGAGGCCCGTGTGGACGCAGACCGCATGTTGATCGCCACGCAAAGCGCACTGGATGCGGATGGCGACGTGCTCAGCCCCAAGGAGCGGGCAGCCATCGACGCACTGATGGTGGCCCTGCGCCACCAGCGCGACAGCGACGATGCAGCGGCTATCGAAGCAGCCACGGAAGCCCTGGCCAAGGGCACCGAGGCTTTCGCAGCCCAGCGCATGAACCGCGGTATCCAGCAGGCCCTGGCCGGCAAGAACGTCGCAAGCCTGTGATGCGCCCCTGCGCATCCCTCTGACAAGAAGAAAACACCCCATGCCCGTCATCAAGATCCTTCCCCATCCCGAATATTGCCCCGCAGGCACCGAAATCACGGCGCCTGCAGGCACCTCGATCTGCGAAGCCCTGCTGGACAATCACATCAACATCGAGCACGCCTGCGACATGAGCTGCGCGTGCACCACCTGCCACGTCATCGTGCGCCAGGGGTTGAATTCGCTGAATGCGGCAGAAGAAGAGGAAGAAGACCTGCTGGACCGCGCCTGGGGCCTGGAGCCGCAGTCACGCCTGTCGTGCCAGGCCATCCTGGCGCAGACCGATCTGGTCGTCGAAATTCCGAAGTACACGATCAACCACGCCAAGGAAAACCACTGATGTCCCGGCAAATTGTTCTGGACACGGAGACCACTGGCCTTTCGGCCGAGGGGGGCGACCGCATCATTGAACTGGGTTGTGTGGAGCTGCTCAACCGCAAGCTGACCGGCAACAATCTGCACCTGTACTTCAACCCTGGCCGTGACAGCCATGAAGATGCGCTGAAGGTGCACGGCATCAGCAACGAGTTTCTGAAGGACAAGCCCAAGTTTGCGGATGTGGTGGATGACATCCTGCAGTACCTGCAGGGCGCCGAGATCATCATCCACAACGCAGCGTTTGACGTGGGCTTCCTCAACAAGGAGCTGGAGCTGGTGGGGCGCCCGGCATTTGGCACCTATGTGCAGAGCGTGACCGACACGCTGGCCATGGCCAAGGAGATGTACCCCGGTAAGCGCAACTCGCTGGACGCCCTGTGCGACCGCCTGGGCGTGGACAACTCGGGCCGTACGCTGCACGGCGCCTTGCTTGACGCCGAGTTGCTGGCCGACGTGTACATCAACCTCACACGCGGGCAGGATGCCTTGCTGATCGCCGATGATGGCCATGACAGTGCTGACGGTGTGAAGGTGGCCGCCATTGATTTGCGTGGCCTTGCGCTGCCCGTGCTGCGGGCGAGCGAGCAGGAGCAGGCAGCGCATGCCGAGGTGCTCACGCAGATCGACAAGGCCAGCGGTGGCAAAACAATTTGGAGAACTCTCCAATCGGCCTAAAAAGCTGTGCCATAATAGAAGGCTGTCGCAGCGACAAGGGTGATTAGCTCAGCGGTAGAGCACTGCCTTCACACGGCAGGGGTCACATGTTCGATCCATGTATCACCCACCAGTTGCTGCCAGACTTTTCGCAGCGGTATCTTTCTCCAAGGTGCTTGCGACGGGTGATTAGCTCAGCGGTAGAGCACTGCCTTCACACGGCAGGGGTCACATGTTC